>SOIC01000150.1 GCA_004377275.1 Dehalococcoidia bacterium | reverse complement strand
GCTCAAGGACGCCTTCCCGGTGCGCATCGAGGTGACCAAGACGGCGGAGGGCTCGGTGATCGAGGTGAGCTAGAGATTGACAAGGGGGCGGTTTGGGGCTTAATCTTGGCTACAATGCTCTGAGGAGGGTTAAATGGCAATCGAGGTAACGGTTAAAAAAACAGAGCCGATGACGGTGGCCTTCGTCTCAATGAAGGGGCCATACAGCCTGATAGGCGAGACCTTTGGCAAGCTCTACGGCTGGATCGGGGAGAAAGGCTATGTGCCCACTGGCCCGCCGGTGGGGGTCTATTTCAACGCCCCGGGACAGGTTCCCGACGAGGAACTGTTATGGGAACTGCGCAGCCCCATAGCCGGGGATGTGGCCCCAGGCGGCCCCGATGAGCGTGGCCTTGGCATTAAAAAGGTGGAAGCTGCCGAGGTGGCTGCCACGATGCATAAGGGGCCTTATGATCAGGTGGGGGCTACTTATGGCGCACTTGCGGGATGGATCGCGGAGAACGGATACGAGATTGTGGGCCCTTCAGAGGAAGTCTACCTCAGCGACCCAGGGAAGACCGCGCCTGAGGAGCTGCTCAGCGAGATCCGCTTCCCGGTAAAGAAGCGGTAGAGAGATTGGGCTTTTCGGAGTGAGCCGCAAAGCCCGTGTTATATTCCCTGAACTCAGTCAAGGTAGAGCACCGCAAGGAACTGAGGTGCGGAGAAGTCGATGAACGTGGCCAGAAATCATACATAATACCTATGATAAACGAAGTAGCCGGACCGCCATGACCCCCATCCAAAGCAGCGGCACCACCACTGAGACTCTTTGTAGCACCCCCTTCTATGGCTCGAAAACATTGAATCCGAACATAATTGAATATAACAGCCATATACACGAACTCTCGCTCTGCCCAACCTAATTTACGGCCTCAGCTCCTCGCTTCGCGAAGTGTTAAGCATTTAGGAAAGCGAAGGGAGGCGGACACCAAGTGTCCGCCTCCCGGGCTATTGGCTATTATGGTGATGCTGGTTAGTTCAAGCTATCGCTTTGTTGAATACTTCTCGGCTATGTCACCAGCAATGGGCAGTTTGAAGCGCTCCCCCCCATAGGCCTTCACCATGAGTATGATCCACAGCACAAAGGCAGCGATTGATATAAGTGATGCGACCACCATAAATAGAACCCCAATGTAGGGAATCCAATAGAAGACCCACATAATGATCATAGCCACGTGCAAGGCACCGAATACAATTATGGACTGCATAGCGTGGAAGCGGACAAACTCGTCATCCTTCTCTATCAGGAAAAACACCAACCCGGTTATCCAGCCCAGCACATAACACAGCAGTGCGGCTACGTTGGGTTCAAGGCCTGTACCACTCTTCTTCTCTTCGCTCATTCTTCACCCCCTTTCGCAATCTCAATTATACCGCTTTTACAGCCCCGGCTTCTTAGCTTCGCGAAGCGAAACGCAAACACGCTGTTATGTGCCATTGCAAGTGTAAAAATCATGGAGCATTGCTCCCAATTTCCCACATAGAAACACCCTCCATGGTAACATATGTTCCTGTTCCAATAGCAACAAGCTCTCCATCGGAAGCCGACACTCGCATCTCAGCTACGGAAATGCGCTTACCAGACTTCACTACCCATCCCTCTGCATGAAGTTCGCTTTCTTTCACTGGATACAATAAATGAACCTTGAATTCGCTTGTAACAACCAAAACCCCCTCCTTTTGAGCTGCTACCGCAAACCAACCAGCATTGTCTAACAGGGTAGCTATTGCTCCCCCATGAATACCCTTCCCCGCGTGATCAAGATTTGGATTGTATGGGAGAATGAAATGAGCATGTCCCTGCTTATCATAGGAGAGAGTCATACCAAAAAATCCTGCTATCGGCGCCCCACGAAATAGTTCAATCAACTCCTGCTGCCAAGCGGTATTCATTTTCACCCTCTTTATCATGGTTCTTCGATGAAACGGCGCATAACAGCCATGTACGCGAACTCTGGGGTCGCTCAATTCGCTTCACAGCCCCAGCTCCTCAGATTTGCGAAGTGCGAAGCATTAAGGCAAACCGAATGAGCCGCAAAGCCCGTGTCAGCAGAAGTTCTATTATGAAGCTGTTAAATCTGAGGACTATTTACCAGCGCCGTCCCCCACCTCGAGGGCCTTCGGTGCGAGGGCGAGCCTCATTAACGGTAAGCGTTCGTCCTTTCAACTCCTTGCCGTTCAGTTCAGCGATCGCGGTCTCGGCTTCAGCTTGGGTAGGCATCTCCACAAATCCGAATCCTCTCGATACGCCGCTGTATCTGTCCGTGATGATTTTAGCGGATTCAACCTGCCCAAAGGCTTCAAAGGCCTGCTTCAACTCTTCTTCGGTGAGCTCGTGTGACAAATTGCCTACGTAGATGTTCATTCTACCTCCCTGTTATCTCCCTTTCTTAAACACTATTATGCCAGAATTTCGCCTAACCTCCAAATAGTCGAACTCTTGGCTTCGCCTAATCCGCCCAGTATCCCCTGTGCCTTTATACCACATCACATCTATCTAAGTAAAGGCCGGGTAATGGCTCGGAGTTACACCCCCAATTCCTCGGCGATGCGCTTCATCGCCTCAAGCCCCAGCTCGATGAACTCCTCAAGCTCGAGGCCGAGTTCGCGGCACTTGCTGATCTGCTTTCGGTTTGCCCCGGCAGCAAATCTCTTCTCGCCGAAGCGCTTAATCAGCGACTTGGTGGTGAGCCCCTCAAGCTTTTTGTCCGGGCGCACCAGGGCACCGGCAACGATAAGCCCAGTCAAAGGGTCAGCGCAGAAAAGGGCCTTATCCAGCAGGGTTTCAGGGAGGACGCCGTGAGCCTCATTGTGGCACAGGATGGCTTGCGCCATCTCTTCCGAGGCACCAAGCTCCCTAGCGATGTCTGCCCCCAGCTTGCTGTGAGCACGCATGTCCCCCTCGGTGAGCTCGACATCGATGTCATGCAGCAGCCCGGTAAGCCCCCACGCCTCCTCATCCTCGCCAAAGTGCCTCGCCAACGCCCTCATGATCGCCTCAGTGGCCAGCATATGGTTGATGAGGTTCCGATTCTCCACGTTGGCCTCGATGGAGGCCAGGGTATCATCCCTGTTCATTTCCTTCGCTCTCCACCTTCATCTTCATGGTGTCCACACTTAATCGCTTGAGCGGATGCTGCCATTGTCGCCTAATTAAAATTCAGACGTACTAGGGAACAAGTTTAACCTATTTCCCCCACCTGCCGAAGGAGATCCGGTAGAGAAAGAGGCCCCCAACGCTAAATGAATATTCGCCAATCCGGTTCATATGCAATATGGTGTTTACCACCCTCGCCTTTTCCGTGCCGTAGGTTTGCTCCAGCCTTTTCACCGCTTCGGGCTCTGGTTTGGCATCGGAATCGGCCCAGTGCTGGGCATAGAGCACCGCGACCGCCTCGTCCTCGGGACAATTGTCCACGCTACCAACGAGAAGCCCGATGATCTCCTCTTCCGCAATCCCGCTTCGCAGTGCACCCCCGGTGTGAAGCCAGGAACAAAGGGGGCAGCCATACACTGAGACTACCGCGAGCATAAGCCTCTCCCGGAAAGCGCGAGACACCATCTTTCTCCTTGATACATTTATGACTGACCTTACGTTTTTTGTGAGAAACCAGAGGTCCTCCAGTAACCCTCTGAAACTTCCACACACCATCTTGTCAGACTTACCGGTGGCTATTCGCCAGATAGGTTGTTCTCTATCCTCATCCATTCAATGCCTCCTTATGCCCTAACATTTTCCAGCTTCATAGCTCTCCACCTTTATCTTTACCGGTTCAGTTTCCGACCATTGCCGAGACCATTTTGCCTGCGTGCTTCGCCAGCACCCGGCGCAGGTATTGCCCGGTGAAGGATCCATCCTCCTGAGCAACCTCCTCCGGCGTTCCCGTGGCGATGACATACCCCCCGCGATCGCCGGCACCGGGGCCGAGGTCGATGAGGTAGTCGGCGTTCTTGATCATATCGAGATGGTGCTCAATAAGGATCACGGTATTTCCCCCATCGACGAGGCGATGGAGCACCCGAAGCAGGGCGGCGGCATCCTCAAAGGAGAGCCCGGTAGTCGGCTCATCGAGAATATATAGCGTCTTCCCCGTCGAGCGCCTGGAAAGCTCGGTGGCGAGCTTCACCCGCTGCGCCTCGCCCCCAGAGAGGGTGGTTGCCGGCTGCCCCAGCTTGATGTAGCCCAGCCCAACATCCTTCAGTGTTTCCAGCTTGCTTTTCACCTTTGGAAAATGCTCAAAGAGCGATAGAGCCTCCGTAACGCTCATCTCCAGGATCTCGGCGATGTTCTTCCCCTTGAACCGGATCTCCAGCGCCTCGCGATTATAGCGCTTCCCCTTGCAAACCTCGCAGGGGACGGTGACATCGGGCAGAAACTGCATCTCGATCTGGATATAGCCCCCACCCCGACAGGCCTCACACCTGCCACCCTTAACATTGAACGAAAAACGCCCCGGTTTATAGCCGCGTACGCGAGCATCGGGCACGGTGGCGAAGAGCTCACGGATCGGGGTGAAGGTGCCGGTATAGGTTGCCGGGTTGGAGCGTGGGGTGCGCCCGATAGGTGACTGGTCGATGTTGACCACCTTATCGATGTGCTCCATCCCCTCGATGCCATCGCACTCCCCAGGGCGTTCCTTGGCCTTGTAGAATATCTGGGCCAGCTTCTTATAGAGGATCTCGTCGATGAGGGTGCTCTTGCCCGACCCTGATACGCCGGTGATGCAAACGAACCTCCCCAGAGGGATGGGGACATCGATATCCTTGAGGTTGTTCTGACGCGCCCCCCTTATGAGAAGGTTATTCCCCGAGCCAGGGCGGCGCTCTCTGGGGAGTGAAATCTCCTTTCGCCCGCTCAGGTAATCACCTGTGCTGGAACCTCGACATTCCATGATCTCCACGATGGTTCCGGTGACCACAACCTCCCCACCGTTCTCCCCAGCGCCGGGGCCCATATCGATGATGTGGTCGGCGGCGCGCATCATCGCCTCATCGTGCTCCACCACCAGGATGGTGTTGCCCAGATCCCTCAGCTTCTTCAGGGTCTCGATGAGGCGATAGTCATCGGCGGGATGGAGTCCCACCGTAGGCTCATCGCAAATATAGAGCACCCCCATGAGGCCGCTGCCGATCTGGGTAGCCAGGCGTATGCGCTGCGCCTCGCCGCCGGAGAGGGTGCTTGAGCCACGGTCGATGGTGAGGTAATCGAGACCTACATCCTTTAAAAAGCCGAGGCGAGCGCTGATCTCCTTGAGGATCTGGCGGCCGATGAGTAACTCGCGCTCGCTGAGCAGGGGCTTTCCCTTCCCATCTCCGGCCAGTAACCCGATCCACGCCACTGCCTGCTCAATGGACATCGCGCTCACCTGAGCGATATTCTGGCCCGCGATAGTTACCGCAAGGGACTCCGGCTTGAGTCGCTGACCCCGACATATAGGGCAGGGGTGTGAGGTCATATAACGCTCGATATCCCAGCGAGTACGGTCGGACTCGGTATCCCGGTAGAGGCGCTCCAGGTATGGGATCACCCCCTCGTAACCGGTGAAATACCCCCGAACCCGGCCAAACCGGTTTCGATGCCTAACGAGCTCCCCCTCCTCACCATAGAGGATGAGGTTGAGGTAGCGCTCGCTTAGCTCCTTAACAGGTACGTGAAGCGAAAAGCTGCAGCGTCGCGCCAGCGACTCCAGCTGGCTGGAGTGCCAGGAAAACCAACCCCAGGGGCGAATCGCCCCTTCAGCAATGGAGAGTTCTTTATTGGGAAGGACCATATCAGGGTCGATCTCCATCTTTACCCCCAGTCCGGTGCATGCTGGGCAGGCACCGTGGGGACTATTGAAGCTGAAGGTCCTCGGTTCGATCTCCCCCAGGCTGATGCCGCAGCGCACGCAGGCAAAGTGCTCCGAAAACAGAAGCTCCTCCCCATCGAGTACCTTTACCAGCACCACCCCACCCCCCAGCTTGAGCGAGGTCTCCACGGAGTCGGCAAGGCGACCCTGTTGATCCCGCCCCTGGATGACCAGCCTATCGACCACCGCCTCAATGGTGTGCTGCTTGTATCTATCCAGGTCGAAATCCTCGGCGAGGTCATGGATGCTGCCATCGACCCTGACCCGCACATACCCCGCCTTCCTCAGGTCCTCAAACACCCCCTGATGCTCCCCCTTGCGATCCTTGATCAAAGGGGCCATGATCATGATACTGGTCTGAGCGGGAAGCTCCAGCAGCGCATCGACGATCTGCTGCACCGTTTGCTGTGAAATCTCCCGCCCGCAATTGGGGCAGTGGGGGTGACCCACCCGAGCGAAGAGCAATCTCAGATAGTCATAGATTTCGGTTGCCGTGCCCACCGTGGAACGGGGATTTCTCCCTGGTCCCTTCTGGTCGATGGAGATGGCAGGGCTGAGCCCCTCGATATAGTCCACATCTGGTTTCTCCATCCGACCAAGGAACTGGCGGGCATAGGCGGATAGGGATTCGACATAACGGCGCTGCCCCTCGGCATAGATGGTATCGAAGGCCAGCGAGCTCTTCCCCGAGCCTGAGACGCCGGTGATCACCACCAGCTTATCCCTGGGGATAGCGACATCGATATTTTTCAGGTTATGCTCTCGGGCCCCTTTAACGAATATTGTATCCAGCGGCATGACCACTGCCCTATCGGCGATGCGTTCGCTAACTCTCTATTTTAACACGGGGAAGATAAGCCAAACAAGCGTTATATATAGCTATTGCATTTGACAAACCGAACTATTGGTGTATACTATTTTCAGGTGGACCTAGATTGGCGTTTCGGCATCACGACCCCGGACAGACGGGTTAGCGGTTTGTTTCGGTACAAGTAAGTTAAGGCAAGCCGACAAACCAAGTCTTGAAGCTGTATCGACAAGAGGTAACCACACAATATAGGAAGGAGGTTCGATATGGCTTTCCAGGACAAGACTCTCGTGTGTCGTGATTGCGGTCGTGAGTTCACATTCACTGCTGGTGAGCAGGAATTCTACTTGTCACGCGGGCTGCAGAGCGAACCTACTCGCTGCAAGGAGTGTCGCTTGGAGAGGCGGCGAGGTCGCTTTGGTGAAGCCCGGGAGATGCATGCCGCAGTATGCGCCGCTTGCAGCCAGGAGTGCGAGGTCCCCTTTGAGCCCAGGGGTGATCGACCGGTGTACTGTAATGAATGCTTTGCCAAGATGAGAAGTAGTCGCTAACGCTCCTACTGCTTGAAAGCCGAGACGCTCCCAATACACGTCTCGGCTTCTATTATCCTGGAGGGTGTGATGAATATCGGTGTCTGCAAGGTAAGGCTTCGCCTGCCAGAGAACGATTCCCTCAAAGGAAAGCGACAGGTTTCCAAGCCGATCATTGAGCGGGTGAAAAACAGGTATAACGTTTCTATAGCCGAGGTCGATGATCAGGACCTTTGGCAACTCCTCACCCTGGGGATAACCTGCGTCAGCAACAGCGGGCCGCATGCCAACGAAGTCCTATCAAAGGTGGTAGATTTCATCCAAAAGAGCAAGTTTGATGTGGAAATGCTCGATTACGAGATAGAGATCATCCACGCCCTTTAAAATGGAAACCTTAGCCTTCCTGGATCACCTTAAAGAACACCCCTCCTACAAGAATCAGATTGCCTATGTCGCGCAGATAGCCAGCCGCCAGCCAAGCTATGGCAAGCTGGCGGAACCCCTCCACCCCACGCTCCATAGCTACCTGGAGGCGGCACACCTGCTACCACTCTACAGCCACCAGGCGCAGGCGATAAACGCCGCCCGCTCGGCGAAGAATGTCTTTATAGTCACCCCATCGGCCAGCGGCAAGACCCTCTGCTACAATGTGCCCGTGCTGGATAGGGCGCTAAGCGAAAGGAGGAGTTGTGCTCTCTATCTCTTCCCCACTAAGGCGCTCTCGCAGGATCAACTCCGAGGCTTACGAGAGCTTTTCGCTATCCCCCAACCCTCC
>SOIC01000030.1 GCA_004377275.1 Dehalococcoidia bacterium | reverse complement strand
AGGGGGCACTGCTCGCCTCGGGGGTAGAGACAGAGCAGGAGTTTAACCGCTATCTTGCCAAGGTCGACCGACTTTGCCAAAGAATCGCTGACGCTCTTTGCGATCTTCTCGGAAAGGGCAGCGATTGGGAAAAGGCAAAGGGAATCTTCGACTGGCTATGGCTGGCGAAGCCCCATCGCTATGAGTATGGGGGCAGCTTCAGGATAGCCGAGGTACTCGATGCCCAGCTTGGGGAGAGCGACAAAGTGGGCAATTGCCTGGGGCTCACCCTCCTCTACAATGTGCTGGCCCAGAGGTTTGGGCTCATGGTAGGGGCGGCTCACCTTGAGGATGCCTTTGGACTGGGACCCCACCTTTTCACTGTGCTCTATACTGGGGGGCGCACCATCGATATCGAAAATATCTTCTATGATGGCTTCGACTACCGGGGACATCGGGGCGCGCCACTGAGGGGTGTAGGTAGGGAGAGCGGGGAGAGCAAAAGAGAGGAATGGGGAGACCGGGAGCTGATCGCCGATATTTATCATAGCGTGGCAAATGAGTTCTTCGCGTCAGGAAAGTGGGAACGCGCAATCGAAAACTATGATAAGGCGATCACGTTGCACCCCAAATATACCAGGGCATACCTCAATAAAGGGATCGCTCTGGTTCAGATGGGAAGGACAGAAGAGGCGGGGGAGTGGTTTAGGTAGAGGAGATTATTCCTCCTCTGGCTCGTCCAGTTCAGCCGCTTTTTGGGAGAACCAGGGGCTCAGGGCGAGAAAGTCCCCGCGGTGAAAAAATATTTGGACCGCCATGGCCAAAAGCGCGAAATCAATAGCCAAGCTGTAGGCTGTAAGCAACGGCACCGCCGGGCCAAAGCAAGGGCAGATATCAATGTCCAGTCCTCGGGTGAGGGCTTGGATCTTGGCAATGGCGAAGCTCAGCACCACCAATCCGCTGATCGTAGCGCCGACTCTGAGGAATAGCCCCACCACCAGAAAAATCCCCAGGGCGATCTCCAGAGGGGGCAGAACGTAGCCATAGGCTGTAGCCAGCTGGTGAGGCAGCATATTGTACTGGTTGATCTCCCATATCAGAGTATCGGTGTAGGGCAGCTTAGCCACACCGGCGAAGATAAACACCCCTCCCAGGGCCAGTCGTGAGGCCAGTGTCAGATAGCGATGGCGCAGGAACGGCTCGGCGCGTCTCCAATAAGGGCTCAGGGCTTGCCCCGCCCTGTTGATAGTCACGTTCTTCATTGTAATTATGATATTATATTGCGTTTCGCCTCGTGCTGTCCAGCTTCATCCTTGACAGCGCTATAGGGGCGAACTAAAATAAATCTGCGCCGAGGTAGCTCAGGGGTAGAGCAGCGGACTGAAAATCCGCGTGTCGGCGGTTCGATTCCGCCCCTCGGCACTTCTTCTTCGTCCCATTCTGCCGGAATTGCCTATCTGAGCCAGCTTGGGATCAAAGGACCCCTCCAGACGCGCCACGCGGCCTCCTGCACTCCCGGCAATATCTGGCATCTCCATAGTCAGGGTATCCAAAATAATGCTCACGAGACTGGGGCAAAGGACTGGGCTTCCTTGTAATCCTCATACCTTTAGGAGGACCTTCGCCTCTAACCTTCACCGGTCTGGGATAGACATTGAACACATCATGCGACTGGGTGGTTGGGAGAGTTTGGATATGGTGTTTAGGTATACCAGGTCAGTAAAGTTTGAGGATAGCTTGAAGCACTACCAGGCCTTATTGCAGTGACACCATGACTATAAAAGACTTAGGCAGTTGGGAAAGCCTAGAAATGGTGCAGCGCTATACTCGCTCTGTAAGCTTTAACGATAGCTTGAAGTTTTATAAGCCACTGTTGGGAGGTGGCCTAGCTTAAACCAAAAGGTAATTATCCGACCAGAATACAATCATTCAAAAATGTATTTTTTAAAAAAATAGAATAATGGCTAAATATTCCTTGCACTGTTACCCACTGTCCTTCGCTTAGCTGTGCAATCTCAAATTCATACTCTTTACTGAATTCACAACGAACCGAACAATAAAAACCACCCAAAGAGATAACAGGGTTACCAGTAAACGAGGCTACAGATATGTTGTCTATGTAGCCAGATACCTGAATAATATTCCCATCGTACTTGAGACCTGCAGCAACCTCGTTTGCGGAATAGTCATCGCATATTTGCTCGGGTGTTACATACGCCACCGGTCCATATGTTGGCGTAGGTGTTGGCTCTTTTTCTAACTCGCCTGTAAGAAAAATCACACCAAACACAATTATAGCGCCTAAGACGATAACCATTATCAAAATGAGAATGATTTTCATTGTCTACCCCCCAAATCCGCCTGGCTGGGCTCTTTAGGCTATTATAGCACTAAAAAGAAGCTAGCAGGCCTAAAGTGACCTGCTAGCTTGAAGTTTTATAAGCCACCGTTGGGGCGAAGCTGCCCTAATCTCGCCAGAGAGTCCCCGTGGCTTCGACTAACCAAGCAACAGGCTCAACC
>SOIC01000060.1 GCA_004377275.1 Dehalococcoidia bacterium | reverse complement strand
GGCGAACGGTGACGTTTCACTAATGTACTGGACGAATACAGAAAATTGACACTTTTTCGTCCAAGATACTCCTCTACAGGAAGCCGACCTCTAATTTCAAGGCGATTGCTTAGTAAAGCTCATTGACACTCCCTAACCGTTGCTGTAATGTGAATTAAGGAACGTGGGTAAATCGATTCAACTGGGCAAGATCTTCGGCATCCCCTTCCGGCTGGACTATAGCTGGTTTCTCATCTTTATCTTTATCACGGTGCTCCTCTCCTTATCCGTTTTTCCCAGCGGCTATGACTGGTCTACAGCCTATTATTGGATGGTGGGCATCGCCACCAGCCTGATCTTCTTCGCCTCGGTTCTGGCCCATGAGCTGGCTCATAGCCTGGTGGGCAGGAGGGAGGGCATCCCGGCAAAGAGCATCACCCTTTTCTTTTTCGGTGGCATTGCTCACATCGGAAAAGAGGCCTCTCACCCCACCAGCGAGCTAAGAATGGCTGCCGCCGGGCCACTGTGTAGCATAGCGCTCGCCGGTATATTCTATGGCATTTCCCGGTTAAGTAGCGGAAACGAGTATGTGGCAGCCTTAACCGGGTGGCTTGCCTTCATCAATGGTATCCTCGCCGTCTTCAACATGATACCCGGCTTCCCCCTCGATGGCGGCAGGGTGCTGCGCTCCATCATCTGGCTGGTCACGGGAAACTATATGCGAGCAACACGAATTGCCACGATGGCGGGGTACGGGGTTTCATATCTATTTATTATCGGGGGCTTTTTCATCCTGCTCATACTGGGCGGGCTCGACGGCCTGTGGTTCATCTTCCTCGGGTTTTTCCTCCACAGCGCCGCCCGCATGACCTACCGCCAGAGCACGCTGCGCGAATCCCTAAAGGGGTTCACCGCTCAAGAAGTGATGACCAGAGATTTTCCCCGCGTTCCGCGCCACCTCACCATCAGGGAACTGGTAAATGGGACGCTGCTCACCACCTCAAGCCAGTGCTTCCTGGTTACCGATGGAGATAGGGTGGTCGGGTCACTTACCATGCAACAGGTCAAGAAGGTGCCCCGGGAGTACTGGGACCTCACCACCACCGGGCAGGCTATGACCCCTGTGGAAAGTCTGAAAATGGTGCAGCCTTCCGATGAGGCCCTCAGCATCCTCGAGAGAATGGATGAGGAGAATCTGGAACTGGTGGCTGTGGTCAGGGAGGGTAGGCTTATCGGGATGATTCTGCGCGATGACCTGATTCGCTTTTCCCAGAGGCTCCGCGAGCTGAAGATGTAGATTGCGCTAGCTCATAAATCTTAGTAGCCAGCTCGATGACCTCCAGCCTTCCCGCCAGCGGCTGCTGCCACCTTGAGGGTATCTTCTCCAGACCATACCAGGCTCCGGAGAGAGCGCCACATACCGCCCCGATGGTATCGGTATCGCCCCCCAGGTTCACCGCAGATACCAGGGCATCCTCAAAGGAGGAGGTATTCAAGAAGCACCAGAGGGCAGCCTGAAGGGTGTCCAGGACAAAGCCCGAGGGCACCAGGTCCGCCATCCTCATTTTTTCGACCTTCTCCAGCGCCCCTCTAACATCGGGTTGTTTAATTTTGGTTACGACCTTGTCAATAAGGGTAGCTTTATCTCTATAAAGTAGTTGGGTGATCGCCAGGTTTAGTGCCACCGCCCCCCAGCAAGCCCTGGGGTCCCAATGGGTGATCAGGGAGCTATCGATGCTCTCTTTTATCAACCTCTCGTGGTTTTTGGCATCGAGGAGAGCGATGGGGGCGCAGCGCATGATACTGCCATTGCCCGCGGAGAGTCCTCCCAGCCTCTGGTGGGCGATCCGCCCCGCATCCTGCCAGGAGGCGCCGCCACGCAATGCCTCAAGGGCGACCCAGGTAGTGCGCCCGATCCCCAAAGCCCCGGCCCGAAACCAGCCGAGAAATTTTAGGGCGATATCCTCAGGGTCAAAGCGCCCCTTTTCCACGATGCTACGGGCGATGCAGAGCATCATCGCCGTGTCATCGGTCCACTCCCCGGCTCCCAGCCCCAGCCAACCCCCGCTAAAAAGCTCCCTCACCCGACCGTATCGCCGCGCGATCTCCTCCCGCCCCATCCCCTCCACGGGGGCTCCCAGGGCATCGCCCACGGCAAGCCCTACCAGACATCCGCGATAGCGCTCCAGAGTAAATCGATCCACTTCCCTCACCTTCAAGAGGCGGCGAAATTATACCTTGCTGCTGGTCTTGGGTCAATACCAAGTCCCTCATTGGAGCTAGAAATGTCTGCTTCATCGGTTTATAATAATCGCCGAGGGTATTTCGTTCTGGTCGCTCGGTTACTATAAGCCGATCTCTAATATCAAAGCGACGGTCCAAAAAGAACGTGGGTTAAGGGCGAAAAAATGGATATAGAGAAGCTGAAAGCGATGGCGACCGGGGGGGTGGATGCTCACCGAGAGGAGCTTATTGAGCTGAGCCTGAGGATTCACCAAAACCCCGAGCTCGGTTTCCATGAGGTAAAGGCATCCGGTTGGCTGACGGAGTACCTGGAGAGAAACGGTTTTAAGGTCGAAAAGGGGATTTGCCAGCTGGCCACCGCTTTTCGCGGGAGCTATGGCTCGGGGAAACCGACCATCGCCCTTCTTGCGGAATACGATGCCCTACCCAAGGTGGGACACGCCTGCGGCCACAACATAATCGCTACCGCTGCGGTGGGCGCCGCCGTTGCCTTAAGGGGTGCCATCGACGAGGTGGGAGGTAGCGTGGTCGTTATCGGCACCCCCGCCGAGGAGCTTTATGGGGGCAAGGTGATCATGGCGGAACGGGGCGCCTTCGAAGATATAGATGCCGCCATGATCGTGCACCCCAGCGTGGCGGACATGTCAAGCATCAAAGCCCTGGCCTGCATCGGTCTGGAGGTGGAGTTTAAAGGCAAAGCGGCCCACGCCGCCGCATATCCCCAAGAAGGGGTCAATGCCCTGGAAGCGATGATCCAGGCCTTTAGCGGGATCAATTCTCTCCGGCAGCATATCAGGGAGCAGGCGCGCATCCACGGCATCATTACCCAGGGGGGCGAGGCAGCAAATATCGTGCCCGCCTATACTGCGGGGAGCTTCCTGGTGCGCGCCGAGGATAAGACCTACCTTGATGAATTGAGGGAGAAAGTGCTAAACTGTTTTAAGGCAGCCTCTCTGGCTACGGGGGCTCGCCTGGAGTACAAGTGGACTGCATACTATGCCCCGCTCAAGACCAACTTTGCTCTGGCAGAGGTATTCTCCAAGAATATGGAGACCCTGGGACGCAATTTAGGCCCCCCCTCAGAGACAGCGCTTGGCTCCAGCGACGTGGGCAATGTGAGCGCGTTGTTGCCCACCATTCACCCTATGGTAGCCATCGCCCCACTGGATGTTTTGCTCCACTCCCCGGAGTTCGCCGCGGCAGCGGCCACTGCGGAGGGAAATCGCGGGCTCTTCGATGGGGCGAAGGCCCTGGCGATGACAGTGGTGGACCTGCTTGGCCAGCCGGAGATAATGGCCAGGATCAAGGAGGAGTTTTTTGCCTCTAAATAACGGGATGTACTTAGGCATCGATGTGGGCTCGGTGACCACCAAGCTTGCGGCGCTCGATGAGGAGGACCGGCTCGTTACCTCCCTCTATCTGCGCACCCAGGGCAGGCCCATCGCCATGATCCAGCAGGGCCTTAAAGAGCTGGCGACAAGGCTACCTGCGGAGGCCCGGATTAAAGGCGTGGGCACCACGGGGAGCGCACGCTACCTGGCGGGGGTGATGGTGAGCGCCGATATTGTCAAGAACGAGATCAGCTCCCAGGCGGTGGCCGCAGTTCACTTCGTCCCCGATGTGCAGACCGTTATCGAGATCGGGGGGCAGGACTCAAAGATGATCATGATTAGAGAGGGCATCGTTACCGACTTTGGGATGAACACGGTTTGCGCTGCGGGCACGGGAAGCTTCCTCGATCAGCAGGCGCAACGCCTGAATATGCAGATCGAGGATTTCAGCAAGGAGGCGCTTCAGAGTAAAAAGTCGGTGCGCATCGCCGGGCGGTGCACCGTCTTCGCCGAGTCAGACATGATCCATAAGCAGCAAATGGGGCATAACATCGAGGATATTACCTACGGCCTTTGCCAGGCCCTGGTACGAAATTTCCTGAACAATGTAGGCCTGGGAATGGAGATTCGGCCCCCCATCGTGTTTCAAGGGGGTGTCGCCTTTAACCAGGGCATGGTGAGGGCTTTCGAGGAAACCCTGGGCACCAAGGTAATCGTGCCCCCCCACCATGAGGTGCTGGGGGCCGTTGGGGTAGCGCTTCTTACCCATGAGGAGATGGCGATTCGGGGCAACGGGACAAGGTTCAAAGGGTTCACGGCGGCGGAAGCCAATTTTCGCACCTCCTCCTTCGAATGCAAGGCCTGCCCCAGTGTGTGTGAGATCTCTCAGGTCTTCGGGGAGGGCAAGGTGCTTGCCCGATGGGGTGGGCGATGCGACCTATGGGAAAGCGAGAGCACTTAAGATGAGAATCGCCTTGGATGCTATGGGAGGTGAAAATGCTCCCCGAGAGGTAGTGCGGGGAGCATTAGCAGCTACCCGCGAGCTAGGGGTAGAGGTGGTGCTGGTAGGCAAACGGAGCGCCATTGCGGCGGAGCTAAAAGATCATCGCTCTGATATCTCCATTGCTGATGCCAGTGAGGTGGTGGAGTTTGAGGATCACCCCACTCAGGCGGTGCGCGAGAAGCAGGATTCCTCCATTGTAGTGGGCATAAACCTCCTAAAAAATGGCAATGCCTCCGCCTTTGTCTCGGCAGGCAATAGTGGGGCGGTAATGGCCGCCGCCACGCTTACCCTAAAGCGTATCGAGGGGATTGAGCGCCCCGCCCTGGGCTTCCTCTTTGTCCTCCCCTGGCACTCCGTGCTCCTGATCGATTTAGGAGCCAACGCCGATTGCAAACCGAGCCAGCTGGTTCAATTTGCTCAAATGGGCAGCGTTTATATGGAAAGGATTTTCGGACTGAAACGCCCGCGAATTGGCCTCCTCTCAAACGGGGTGGAAGAGAACAAGGGGAACCTTCTGGTGCGCGAGACCCACCAGCTGCTGAAAGACACCGGCCTGAACTTCGTGGGCAACGTGGAGGGAAATGATATCCCCCGCAGTGTCGCTGACGTGATCGTCACCGACGGTTTCACCGGCAATGTGGTGCTTAAGACTGGCGAGGGGATCGGGGAGATGATAATCCAGTCGTTGCGCCAGGAGCTCGCACGATTACCCTTGTTCAGGATGATCGTGGAGCGTAGCATTCGCACTGCGATCCAGGCCCTGGATTCCGCCGAGCACGGTGGGGTGCCCCTCCTGGGGGTAAACGGGAATGTGATCATCGCCCACGGGCACAGCGAGGCCAAGGCAATTAAGAGCGCCGTCTTCATGGCGAAACGGGCGGTGGAGCAGGGGGTGGTGGAGGCGATTAAGAAGGGGATTAGCTAACGGAAAGGGGTAATTATGGTAAAACCAGTGGATATTGACGACAACACCTTTGACCAAACGGTGCTTCAGGCGGAAACACCGATACTGGTGGATTTTTGGGCCCCCTGGTGCGCCCCATGCAAAGCGGTGGCCCCGATACTAGATGACCTAGCAGAGGAGTATAAAGGGAGGTTAGGCATTGCCAGACTAAATGTCGATGAGGGCCCCCGGAATGCCACCAAGTATGGCATTTCCGCCATCCCCACCATGCTTCTGTTTAAAGACGGCAAGCCAATGAGCCAGATCGTTGGCTTCAGACCTAAAGCCGAGCTCAAGAAGGCTTTAGACGAAATCCTCAGCACCAATTAGCGGCACCCTGCGAGGCTGGCTATGGGTAACACCTATGAGGTGATTATTGTGGGGGGCGGGCCGGCGGGCTTGACCGCAGGGCTCTATGCATCCAGAGCCCGGCTGCGCACCCTGCTTATTGAAAAGGGCATCTTTGGCGGTCAGATCGCCAATGCCGCGCACGTGGAAAACTACCCCGGCTTCCCTGATGGCATCTCGGGACTGGAGCTTGGTGAGCTCATGCACCGGCAGGCCAAAGAATATGGCCTGGAGACCGTCGCTGCCGAGGTTTACGGGATCGCACTCGCCATGGGAGGAACTGTGATTGAAACCACCGAGGGCGACTATTTGGCAAACGCGGTGATCATTGCCACCGGCGCCGAGTTCAACCGGCTTGGCGTGCCCGGGGAGGAACGACTCTCGGGCAAAGGGGTGTCCTATTGTGCCACCTGCGATGGCCCCTTCTTTAAGGATCGTGTGGTGGCCGTGGTCGGTGGCGGGGACTCAGCGGTGGAGGAGGGGATCCTGCTCACCAGATTTGCCTCCGAGGTGATCCTGATTCACCGCCGCGATCAGCTTCGCGCCTCAAGGCTCCTCCAGGAGAGAGCCTTCGCCAATAAAAAAATGGCTTTCCTCTGGGACACGGTGGTCGAGGAAATCCTGGGCAATGAGCGGGTCACCGGGCTCAGGGTGCGCAATGTAAAAACGGGCTCCACCTCGACCATAGAGGCATCAGCGGCCTTTATCTATGTGGGACAACGCCCCAATACCGATTGCATCGGGAAGCTCCTTTCCCTAGATGAAGAGGGCCGCATTCCTACCGATGGGCGGATGGAAACAGAGATAAAGGGTATCTTTGCTGCGGGCGATATCCGCAAAAACTCTTCACGACAAGCCATCACCGCCGCCGGAGATGGAGCTACCGCTGCAATTTCCGCAGAGAAATTCCTTATTCAACAGTAATAATCGAATCAGTCTAACAACCCCTTGACAAAACCCTTGCCCTGGGTATACCCTTAGCCAATACCGATGTCAAACCAGGGCCTATCCATAAAAGAAGCCGCATCCGCAATTGGGGTATCCCCAAAAACGGTGAGGCGGCTTGTCAAGGACGGCAAGCTCCCCGCTGAGCTTCGCGCTGGCAAATACGGAAGCGAATACCGCATCCTGGAAATTCCACCCAGCCTGGCAGTCCAAAAACCCCTGGACAAAGGCACTACCCAGGGTATGGACATGCTCAGGGAGCTACAGGAAAGAAACCTACAGCTTGCCGGTCAACTGGGCGCGGCGCAAGAGCGCATACGTTCTCTGGAGAACCAGGTCAGGTTGTTGACTGCTCCACGCAGGTCATGGTGGAGACGACTGCTCAAAGTACAAATAAAAATAGGAGGTTATATCTAGTCAGGGTAAAAACGGAAGCCGCCGGCTGAATTAGCTAAGAAACCGGGCTTATATTGCCAGAATATGGTAGGTCGGAGCATCTGCTCCGACCCATTGCCGTAAAGCGAGAGCGGATGCTCTCGCCTACCCATGAAAATGTTATCCCCCAATATCAAAGAAACGAATCTCATATATTCATATATGTGGGGTTACGATCGGTCAGGTTATCACATACCAACCCAAGGCACTGATCTCACATACTTCATCAAGCTTTACCAAAATCTTGAGACACAAAATATTATATCCCCTCTAACGGCTCATTCTGGGCTATTTTCATCATTTGCTATTGTGCCTAGTTTTAATAGTTTAAGGGGCTAATTTCTTTAAATTTGGTGCGTTTTAGGGGAAATTGGAGCGGTAGCGTGGGGCAGGAATAGCCCCCGATGGTTGGGTATCAAAGCCTCCCCGCACCGCTAACTCTGATACAAGTGGTGAGGCGGAATCTCTATCAGGCTCCACTTTCATCGTCGACCACCTGAGGCCTGGCTCTCCCAAGGCTGTACAGATTGACAAACAGATAGCCCCGATGTACGCTCATCACCGCAATAGAGTGGAGGTAGTCAATGAAAATCGCACTTGTCGTGACAATAGCTGTCCTCCTTATTGCTATTGCTACGGTTGCTGCGATCGCTCTCACAGGCGGGTTTGATAAAGAAGCGACCCCCACTCCGACACCTACACCAACTCTATCCCTAACGCCTACTCCCACTCCTGCCCCTACTCCAACAACAATACCTACGCCTACACCTACTCCAACTCCAACCCCCACACCAACACCCACACCTACACCTACACCTACACCTACGCCTACC
>SOIC01000071.1 GCA_004377275.1 Dehalococcoidia bacterium | reverse complement strand
TCTTGGTTATTTTATTTTGAACGACAATTACAAGGAACACAATTCGAAAGCGGGTAGAGGTTTTACTAGGCTGGCAAATAGCTATTTCGAAAAATTTCGAAAAGAAGGAGGATGAGGTGACGCAATTAGAGTTAGCAAGGAGCGGAAGCATCTCGCCGCAGATGAAACTTGTCGCCGAAGCGGAAGAGGTGGCTCCAGAGTTTATTCGGCAGGGGATCGCCGATGGCAATATAGTGATCCCGGCAAATCGGAACCACCAGCTCAGTCAATACTGCGGCATAGGGAAGGGGCTGAGGGTGAAGGTCAACGCCAATATCGGCACCTCAACGGACTACGGCGATATGGAGAGCGAGCTAGAGAAGCTGAGGGTTGCTATCGAGTATAAGTCAGATACGGTCATGGACCTGAGCACCGGGGGCGACCTCAGCGCCATCCGCCGCGCCATCCTCAAAGAAAGCGCCATCCCCCTGGGCACCGTCCCCATCTATCAGGCGGGCATCGATACTATCGAAAGGAGGGGGGCGATTGTACACATGACCCCCGATGACCTCTTCCAGGTGATCGAAGAGCAGGCCGCGGAGGGCGTCGATTTTGTGACGGTTCACTGCGGGGTCACCCGCACAGCCATCGAGCGACTGAAACGCCAGAAAAGGGTGACCGACGTCGTCTCGCGCGGTGGTGCCATCCTCCTCGGCTGGATCCTCCATAATGAGCAGGAGAACCCGCTATACGAGCAGTATGACCGCTTGCTGGAGATCGCCCGAGAATTCGATGTGACGCTGAGTTTGGGCGATGGACTGCGTCCGGGCAGCCTGGCCGATGCCACTGATAGGGCGCAGGTGGAGGAGCTCCTCATCCTCGGGGAGCTGGTGGAGCGTGCCTGGGATGCCGGGGTCCAGGTAATGGTGGAGGGTCCGGGGCATGTCCCGCTGGACCAGATTACCACCAATGTCCAGCTAGAGAAGGCCATTTGCAAAGGGGCTCCATTCTATGTACTGGGACCGCTGGTCACCGATATCGCCGCCGGCTACGACCATATCTCAGGAGCCATCGGTGGCGCCATAGCTGCCCTGGCGGGTGCTGACTTCTTGTGCTATGTAACCCCCTCAGAGCACCTCGGCCTCCCCGACCTGGATGATGTGAAGGAGGGGGTGATCGCCTCCCGAATCGCGGCTCACGCCGCCGATATCGCTAAGGGGGTAAAGGGCGCCTGGGAACGGGATCGGAGAATGTCCGTAGCGCGCAAGAACCTGGACTGGGAGGAACAGGTGAGACTGGGCCTGGACCCCAAAAAAGCGCGCCGGTTACACCGGCAACATGCCACTTCAGGGGATGCCTGCAGCATGTGCGGCGAACTCTGCGCCATGAAACTGACGTCAGACTTCCTGGGCGTTAAATCAGTAAAGTGCTAGCCACAGTGAAAGGAGAAACTTAATGACCATATTCCATCCGATAGCGGAGAAGGATGTTACCAGGGCCATAGTAAGCAGCTTTCTTCGCCAGCTTGAGGATTATACAGAGAGCGATGTGATTATCGTGGGCGGCGGGCCCAGCGGGCTCATGGCAGGAAAGGAGCTCGGCATAAAGGGGGTCAAGGTCCTCATTGTGGAGCGGAACAACTACCTGGGCGGTGGATTCTGGATCGGGGGATATTTCATGAATAAGCTCACTATTAGAGCACCAGCGCAGCAGGTCCTCGAGGAACTGGGGGTCCCCTATGAGAAGGCCAGCGAGGGGCTGTATACTGCCGATGCCCCCCATGCCTGCGCCAGTCTCATCGCCTCAGCCTGCGATGTGGGGGTGAAATTTTTGTCCCTGACCCTCCTTGAGGATGTCATCCTCCGGGAGGATAACCGAATGGCAGGTGTGGTGGTCAACTGGAGCCCCATCGCTCACCTGCCACGGGAGATCGCTGCCCTCGACCCGGTGCCCCTGGAATCAAAGGTGGTGATCGATGCCACCGGCCACGATGCCAGCGTGGTCAAAAAGCTGGAGCAGCGGGGGTTGATCAAGACGAAAGGCGAGGGGGCCCTCTGGATCGCGGGGTCAGAGGACGCGGTGGTGGAACATACCGGTGAGGTATACCCCGGGCTGGTGGTCTGCGGCATGGCGGTGGCCACGATCTACGGGCTGCCCCGGATGGGCCCCACCTTCGGCGGCATGCTGCTTTCAGGGAAGCGGGCGGCGGAGGTTGTTGCGCAAATCCTTCAAAAGGTCGCCGCATAGTAGAGGTATAGATGAAGGCCGAGATAATCTCCATCGGCACCGAGCTCCTTTTGGGAGAGATTACCGATACCAATGCCTCCTACCTCGCCTCACAATTGCCGCCACTGGGGATCGACCTGCTGTGGGTCACTCAGGTGGGCGATAACCTTGATAGGTTGAGGGAATGCCTGGAGCGTGCCTGGGGCCGCTCCGATGTCGTGCTCACCACCGGGGGCCTGGGCCCCACCGAGGACGACCTCACCCGCGAGGCCATCGCCGCGATGCTTGGCGAGGAGCTGAGCGTGGACCCGGAGCTTGAGCGTGGGCTGAGGGAGTTATTCTCCCATCGCGGCTTCACCATGCCCGAAAGCAATGTCAAGCAGGCCACCCTCATCCCCTCGGCTCAGGCGATCCCCAACCCATCGGGCACCGCACCCGGCTGGTGGGTGGAGAAAGGGCGAGGGGAGCGGGGAGAACCTAAAATCTTGATCGCCATGCCCGGCCCGCCATCGGAGATGCGGCACATGTGGGAGACGGATGTAGCGGGGAGGCTGAGGGAGAGGCTGCAAGGCGATGTCATTCTGTCACGTACTATCAAGACCCTGGGCATGACCGAAGCGGGCGTCGCCGAGGTGGTAAAACCCCTCCTCTCATCCCACAACCCAACCCTAGCCGTCTACGCCAAGACCGATGGCATTCACCTGCGCCTGACCGCCAAAGCTAAGAAAAGGGAGGAGGCAGAGGAGATGATAGCTAAAAGGGAAATCGAGCTCCGCTCCCTTCTCAGCGATATTATCTGGGGCAGCAACGAGGAAACCCTGGAGGGCCTGGTGGGCACGCTCCTTGTGGAAAAGGGGCTTACCCTGGCCACTATGGAATCGTGCAGCGGGGGACTACTCGCTAATACCATAACCGATGTTCCCGGAAGTTCCAAATACTTCAAAGGGGGGCTGGTAGCCTATACCAATGAGGTGAAGATCTCCTACGGGGTAAGCACCGCGCTTATCGCCCGGCATGGCGCCATCAGTCCAGAGGTGGCGGGGGACATGGCTAGGGTGGCGAGAGAGCGGCTGGGAGCCGACATCGGGGTGGGCATCACCGGCGTGGCCGGCCCTACCGAGGATGAGGGGAAGCCTGTAGGCACCGTCCACATCGCCATCGACGATGGGAGGGAGACAAGGCTTGCCCTGGGAATTTACCCCCAGCTGCGGCACCAGGTGAAGCGCCGCGCCACCTACCACGCCCTTTTCGAACTGAGACGAACGCTGGTCTCCATGAAATAGTCACCCGTTTAGTCCCATGCACCCTTTTACCGGGTCGCTAAGCACGCAAATGCTGCGGCGAACGCCGCCCCTATATTCATTGTTATTAAGGCCATAGCGGGCTCATAACTACTACTCGGTGAGCGGACCAAACCTCAATCCGTGAGGCCAGATTCAAAAGGCCTCCTCATTGGTGCTAATCTAAGCGAATCAGCTTAGCTTTGCGTTCTATTCTTTATTAACGTATTAAGGGGTCATCATCCGGCTTGACCGGATGATCCAGGAAGCATGCTGAGCCAATTTCTGGATTGCCCGATCAAGTCGGGCAATGACAGGTACTGTAGGAGATGGGCAGTGACAGGTTCGGTGGAAGTCGGGCAATCTTCTCTTTCGATACACGGATTAAGGACCAAAGCGGAGGGCTTGTCATGCTCTGCGAGATCTGATATTTTAAAATTTTCAATGAGACATGATTGCACTAGGCTGAGGGTTGTGTGGCATGTGGCAATTGCCTTAATTTTGGTAATACTCCTTTGCCTTATCGGCTCTCCCCCGGCAGCAGCCCAAATTGCCGAGGAATATTTCCAGATCAGCTATGAACCGGTCAGCTTCAGTAAGACAGAGATTCACGGTGATGAAGTTTTTACTGCTACGATCCAGGGCCGCGCTACCTGCACTAACGACTTACCAGTATCGGCAAGTGAAGCCAGGATTACCGGCCATGTCATAGCCGAACATAGGGTAAGTGGCACCACAGTGACGCTAAATTCGAGCTACACCACAACAATAAGGCCCTTCCCTGATAAGGCTGGTGATACAATTGATTTAAGCGAGGTTATATATCTGCAATTCCCCAACCATGGTGAATCAGGCGATTACGATATTATCAGGAAAGTCGATAAGGCTGAGATCCCATTTCTTTTTGGGTGGGTTGATGTCCGTCGTTTCCTTCCCCAAGACCAGCTTATGGGCCTCGAAGACCAGCTTATGGGCTCGCTAAAGTACATCCCAGGGAGCGAGTCGCCTACACCTACACCAACACCTACACCAATACCTACACCTACACCAACACCGACCCCAACCGCAACGTCGGAGCCTTCCATAGCAGCTGGCTTGGGTACAGGAACCTGGGTTGGTATTGGGATTGCGGTCATTATATCCATATCGCTGGCGTTGGGAATCTGGCTGATAGTGTATCGGCGGAAAAAAGCAAGTGCGTAAAAGCATTGCATTGTGCTGAAAAGTGTGCTATTATCGCCAAAACGTTGGTGTCCCGATATTCGGGGCAAAGAAGGGGGACTGGTTCTTTGTGGACGAAGATGAATTATTGTCTGTGGAGGAGATGACCAGAATCCTGAAGGTGAGTAGGCCCACTATTCAACGGTGGTGCCGCGATCGGAAGCTTCCTGCGGCAAAGATTGGCAAAGCCTATCGCGTCAGGAAAGAAGACCTGGACAAGTGGTACGAGGGTAAGCTTATCGAAGCAGTGAAGCAATAGTTGCGACTTGACAATCTATATAAACTCCACTTCCTCCAGTAGCTGGGGGGGGTGGTTGTGTTTTGTTTATTCGTACTAGTCGCTAAAGCTACAGAAAGCCGCCCTCTACCCGTGAGGTTTTTGTTCAAAAAGAACATGGGTTAAGAGCGAAAAGAGAAAGGGGGGTGAGATGCACCTACTTATCGATGGTTTTGGGGCCAATCGCAAGACGCTGGAGAGTGAAGACCTGATCTACGAGCTCTTGGACCACTACCCATCCCAGATCGGGATGACTAAGGTGGAACCGCCACGGGTCCATAAATATATCGGCTCAAAACCCGAGGATTGGGGGATATCGGGCTTCGTGCTTATCGCGGAGAGCCATATCAGCATCCACACCTTCCCCGAAAGACGTTATGTCAATATAGATATTTTCTCCTGCAAGGACTTTGACTCGGAGCAAGCGATCAGGGAACTCAAGGACAGATTTGAATTCACCGAGATAAAGAGTTACCTCCTCAACAGGGGTTTGGAATACTCCCATGTGGAGACGGCGGACTTGAAAGCTGTCTAGCTTATTAGCCCTGTTCAGGCAAGATGGAGAGCAACTAGATATTGTAGCGTGAGGCTAGGAAGGCGCGTTACGCAGAGGTCCAAAAATTGGCCGCCCTCTTCGACGTAGATGGAGTTTAACCAGACATCGTAGCATTTGGCTAAAGAGTCACGCTACGTAGAGTTCGAAAAAGTGCGCAAATATGAAAAGCCGACCACCCCTTTCCCCATATCCCAGGGATGCTCTGTATCCGAACTGGTGCAGCGGATGGCGGGGACATCCTTCCAGGCGAGAAACCTAGCGCGCGGCGTGGAAATTTGGTCGCAGATGCTCGCCGGGAAGCGCACCATCCTCCTGGGACTGGCCGGCGCCATGGTCCCGGCGGGGATGCGCCAGGTTATGGTCTACCTCATCGAGAATCGCCTCATCGACTGCCTGGTATCGACCGGTGCCAATCTCTTTCATGACCTCCACGAGAGCTTGGGAAGATCCCACTGGCAGGGCGATAGTTGCACAGATGACCAAGAGCTGGCGAGCTCAAATATCTATCGAATCTATGATACATTCCTCTCGGCGTCGGAATTCGATGAGACCGAGAGGTTTGTCATCGACTTCTCCTCCTCTCTGGAACCGAACCGAGCCTATACCACCAGGGAGTTTTTCTTTCTACTGGGCAAAGCGCTCTCCAGCCAGGGGAAGGAGGTGGGGATGCTCACCGCTGCGGCCAAAGCCAACCTCCCTATCTATTGCCCCGCCCCGGGGGACAGCGTCTTTGGCACGGCGCTCGCTGCGGCGCGGGTGAAAGGGGAAAGTCACCTCCTCTTCGATGTGATTAAAGATACTGTCGAGATGATCCAGATCGCCTGCTCCGCTCCCTCCACAGGGGTAATCTTCATCGGCGGAGGGACGCCGAAGAATTTTATCCAGCAGGTGGAGCTTTGTGGCGATATCTTTGGCAAGGAGCTTAAGGGGCACCAATACGCCATCCAGGTCACTACCGACTCCCCACAATGGGGAGGACTGAGTGGCTGCACCTTCGAGGAGGCCCGCTCCTGGCGGAAGATCACCCCTGATGCGGCCACCGTTACCATAAACTCCGATGCCACCATCGCCCTTCCCATCATGGTAAGCGCCCTGGCTGAAAGCTCCGCCAAGCTCATCGCGAGCAGAAAGAAGCCCTCCTTCATCCTGGAGAAAGAACTGATCATCCGATGAACGCGGAATCTTTGGAAGGATTCTACCCCCCGCGGAACTTCGCGTTCCCCCCTCCCCAATACACCGACTTCGAGACATCGAAGGTGGTGGTCCTCCCTATCCCTTACGACAGCACCACCGACTGGAGGAGCGGCTCCCGCGATGGCCCCAAGGCCATCATCGATGCCTCCCACTACTTGGAGCTGTACGACCATGAGCTCGACCGGGAAATCCACCGCGTGGGGATTCACACCCTGCCCGAGCTTCAGCCTTCCATGAAGGGGCCGGAGGAGACAGCAGAACGCGTATATAAAGTAGCAAGCGACCTGATCCAAAAAGGCAAGTTTGTGGTGATGCTTGGCGGGGAGCACTCGCTCACCGTCGGCATGGTGCGGGCCTTTCGGGAGCGGTTCGATGGCCTCTCGGTACTGCAACTGGACGCCCACGCCGACCTCCGCGATGAGTACGAGGGCTCAAGATACAGCCACGCCTGTGTGATGAGAAGGGTGCTGGAGCACTGCCCCATCGTTCAGGTGGGCATCCGCAGCCTGAGCCAGGAGGAGCACCGCTTCATCACCGAAAATGACCTGCACCCCTTTTTCGCCCAAGACACCCCGCTGGACTCACTGGACGAAAAGATCGTCTCCGCCCTTTCCGATGATGTTTATGTCACCATTGACCTCGATGTCCTCGATCCGTCGATCATGTCAGCGGTGGGCACCCCGGAGCCCGGGGGCATGGGGTGGCATGAAATAGTTAAGATACTGCGTAGGGTAGCGGAGCAGAGACGCATCGTGGGCTGCGATGTCGTGGAGCTCTGCCCCAGGGAGGGGCCCTCATCCTGTGCCTTCCTCGCCGCCAAACTAGCCTATAAGCTCATTGGTTTCCTGCCCCTTTTGCCCTAGCCCAAACGCTACTAAAAGCCTGCCTCCACCTTCAATTCTAATCAAGGGATGGGGTATGTGTTTATGGGTAGGTTGGAGCATCAGCTCTAGGCTACCCATGGGATGCTGAAACAAGTTCAGCATGACAAGGTGGAAGAAATCAGCTATATTAAGCCAGCCTTTAAAGGTTGATGGCGTGATATGCCGGAAAAAGCGGTCGATATGTCTCCGAATGCCTATGCCATTCAGAATGCCTCTGTCATTCCGAACTTATTTCGGAATCTCAAGATTAATACAATGAAACAATTTGCCAGGGCCATTGACAGAAACCTCATAGTACGTTGCGAGCCCCGACAAGTCGGGGCGCGGCAATCTCATTGTTTGGCCACCACCCCCGGGATTGCTTCATCACCAGGGCTCCTCGCAATGACGGGTAAAAAGCCGGCGAACGGTGACGTTTCACTAATGTACTGGACGAATACAGAAAATTGACACTTT
>SOIC01000219.1 GCA_004377275.1 Dehalococcoidia bacterium | reverse complement strand
TTGTAGTCTTTGACTACCTGCCTGATGTCACCGATCCAGTTATCTGCCACACCCCGTGCCTGCCTCATCATCGGGGCATCACACAAAGCCCTCTTAGCCAGTCCCTTGAGCATGGTTTTCTCGCTTGAGGTGTCAATCAGCGTGTAGGGGCAATAGCCGAACATGTCCATAACGTTGACCGCCCCATACTCCTGCTCCAACCAAGGAAAGAGGTCAAGGCTTAAGCCCAAAGACACAACGTCAAACCAAAACATCCTTACCCTCTCATTCTCTACCTTGCCCTTTCCCTCTCGCACCAGCTGTTCGGCGTCGTCAACGAGGTCCGTGAACCACTGGGTGCCTCTGGGGTCACCGACTAGGATGTTCAGAGCTACACCGAAGGCTTGCAGTCCTACGCCGAAGCCGTGGGGACAGGGCACCGCTCGCCTCAGCTCGTTGTACTCCATCCACAGCTCGTACATCTTGTTGGACTCCTTTATGACCTCCCGAAGTCTGTCCATATCCAGCTTGCGCCCGGTGTGCTCCTCGAGGAAGGAAATCATCAGCTTGGTTTCGTTAGCATAGTAATCTAGACTTCGCTCATCATCCCAGTAGGGCGGGTCACAGCCGAACATCGGAATTTTGCCCCAGATTTCGTTTGTCTGCATTAATTGATGCGCCATTAGGGAAGCATCGCACGGGTGAAGCATGGCGATAACCACAGTTGGCAGTGGAGCAAGATCTTTCTCTACCCAGTATCCTGCTACCCTGAAGGCGGTGCAGAGGTCCTTTCCAAACAGGCTCTCGGTTGCATCGATCTCGTCTCCCATGTTGGGGTTCATAGCGTTCGTGAACACGGGCGTCAAAAAGGTGTACCATGGGAGATCCATGGCAACGTATATCTCCGGTTGACAGCCGTAGTAGCTGGCGACGAATGGCAGGCCCTCCTCAGCAGCCCTTATTACGTCGTTGTGTTGCCCAACATACGCCTCAGTCAGGGGAGCATAAAGCTTATCAGTCCCCGATGGACTTTGCCCGAACGCCTTTGCCATCGCCTCGTACGAATCGCGTTCCTCTATAAACTTTGCCAATCTCCTTTTTTGTTTATCTTTCTCTGTAGCCATCGTCTACCTCCCTATTGTTTCCAAGAATGCCTGGACCCTCGTTCTCAATTGGCCGATACCACCCAAGATATATTCCCTATCCAACTGCATATAGGGAGTACCTTCAGGCTTGAACTCCTTGCCCAGCTGATAGTGCTCAATTGTCCATAAGTCACAAAAGAGTAGCCTCTCGCCAATAATCCCGTCCACCTTGAACTCCCGGATCATGTCCCTGACTAAACCGGCCCTTCGTGGGTAATCCTGGAACATTCGCGGACAGGAATAGCGGTCTGCAACGTAGTATTGAGCAAGAGCCCGTAAGGGGTCGCCGGCCTTCTCATCCACATCGTTCCAGAAAATCCTCGTGCCAAAGCATAGCATGTCGGTGACCACCAGGCCGCCTTGCTCCTCAATGACTTTAATGTAGCCGGGGTCATCAAGTATGCCGCCCGTTATCATCAATCTCGCCCGGTAATCCTTGATGCCCTCCGCCCCCTTCAAGTCCTCCAGAAGCTCCTTCAGCATCTGATTGAACCGCTCCCGGGGCATGGCTGTGCTGGCGACAACGACGGCCAGCACCTCGGCCCCGGTGATCGGCGGGTTATCCTGCTTCCTGAGCTCGTAAAGCTGCCTCAGCAGGCGCCGCGTCTCGTTATGGGTCTTTATCGCCTGCCACAGGCGCTCATCAGTGATTTCCACGCCGAAATGCTCCTCCAGGGCCTCCTTGAGAATTGCCATTTCGTCCCGATACCATTCCACCTGCGGCTCACCGGTCTTCTTGGGAAGGCTCATAATGCGCACGAAGGGGGTGTCCACCTTGCGCTTCCAGTTATCGTAGATGCGGCGGGCGTGATCGCAAGTGTTGAGCCAAACAGCCCCATCAATAAAGTCATAGTCGCCCCGCAGTCCCATGTTGAAGCAGTGCCGGGTGAAACTGCAAATGATACTGGCAAAATGAGCATCTGCCAGCTCCGTCCCGGTGCTGCCTGCCGCTCTAGCTCGGAAGGGCACCATGCCGGCAGCGGTGATGATCTCCTCCGGCCCACAGGAACAGAAGAGCGCCATCACCTTGCCCCCCTGCTCCATCCACTTCTTCAGTTCAGGGTTAACGAGGGTCTCGGTTGCTTCCTGGAATTGCTGTAATGCCTTCGACTTCACCTTTGTCTCCAATTCATTTTCCCCCTTTCGAGGCGATCCTTTTCATGGTCGCCCTGCTCTAATTATTACCTCATCATACGTTGCATCGGGCATCGCTAGCTCCTTTTAATTAATCCGTGGAGGGAGTGTACATCAAGATTCTGCGATTGTCAATACAATGTACTCGTTCAATACATTAGCGACGGCGGCCAAATAGACGGGACGAGCACCGATTTATGGGGCTGGGATTTTACCCCGCCAGGCATTCAAGGGACGATAAGGGTGATACAGAACGGTTACGGCGGGGCAAAT
>SOIC01000104.1 GCA_004377275.1 Dehalococcoidia bacterium | reverse complement strand
TATGTTTGGCGGCGATACCGTTAGTTCTTCTTGTCACGTGGCGCATTATCTATCCGTGGCTAGCGCGGATCGGAAGATGGTCAGCTAAACTCGCAAACCTCATCTTTCTCGCCGTTGTGCTGACCGCCGTAGGTGCTGGCCTGGGTTATATTCTTGGTGCTCCAAGTGTCAGGATACCACTACTAGGAATAGAAGTACCGGTCACAGTCATAATCTTTGGACTGCTCTTCATCTTCCTGCTCTTACTGGCCATAGTGGTATGGCTGGTGAGGTTGTGGCGCTACACCTGGCCTATCTCAAGAAATCTGTTCTGGGACCTCTGGTTTCGTTTTGTTGCCTTGTTCTGGAAAATACTGATGGGGATTCCTCTCGGCATAATTTGGTTCTTCTACCACCCTCCTCTGCGCTGGCTGGTAGCAGTGGTCCTGTTTTACCTGAGGGGGATATCAGCCGGAGTAGCCTGGCTCCTGTACAACCCGCCACTGAGGGATCTGATACGTGTTGGACTCTTCTTTGCACGATTGATCGCCCGGCTTACCGCCTGGCTTCTATATAACCCGCCCGTACGCTGGCTTATAGACTTCGGAATCTTCTCCCTCAGGTTGGGTGCCCGCTTGGCCAGCAGCATAATCTATGCCATTAGGTCGTCGTGGCCTATCGCGGGCGTCCGAGAGGTACTGCGGAAAGGGCTAACCGTTGAGAGTAAGTCCTATCAGGATTATAAGCACGCCCATAATAACGGTAGCCCCGCCGCCTAACAACCCAGCAACGTCCATATGACCGAATACCCGGCTGAATATCTCCTTGTTGCGGGCCGCCTTCTGGCGCGCCAGTCCGTCTGATTCGCCAGCAGATTCCGGCGTCATCTCGGCAGGACTCCTATCAAACATAGGCAATATCATCTTCTTCCACTCCCGCGACTCACGATAGACTACGCCAGCGATCACTATGCCCACAATCATGATGAAGACCCCCAAAATCAGCACCGTCATAGCCAGAGTGGGGTCAACTATGCTAAAACCACTTATGGGCCCAGGGTCAGCTGTGTACATTTCTCTCCTCCTTGTCCATTGAGCCTATCTCAGCTATTGTCAGAAGCATACCTTCTACCAAATCGCCCTTCTCGATTCTAGCGTAGCATGACCGCCACACGATGTCAATGGCTGTCCTTTCCTGCATCCTTGACCTGTGCTAAAATCCAGCAATGTTTCGCATGGTAGGTGCTGACGAGCTGAAGTATTGGGTAGCCTTCTCCGGCATAGCTGGTGTCGGTCGGGTACGCATTGCCCGGCTAAGGGAGCATTTCGGCAATCTGCACGACGCCTGGAAGGCTCCCGAAGGCAAGTTGAAACAAGCAGGACTGGATACACGAAGCATAGATGCCCTGCTGACCGTACGTCCCGGGCTGTCTCTAGACGGCGAGATGGAGAAACTGGAACATTTCGGAGCCAAGGTCCTCGTGTACGAGGACCCTTCTTATCCCGCAGCATTGAAAGAGATCTATGATTATCCACCGGTGCTCTATGTCAAGGGCAATCTTCCGTCTCAGGATGAGCCTTGCCTAGCAGTGGTCGGTACGCGTCGTCCCACCATCTACGGCAGGCAAGTAACCGAGGAGATCGTGACCGATCTGGTCCGAAGTGGGATCACGATTGTCAGCGGGTTAGCGCGAGGAATCGACTCTGTGGCGCATCGAGCCGCCCTGGATGCCGGGGGCAGAACCGTAGCTGTGTTTGCCTCGGGTCTGGATATCATCTATCCCGGGGAGAATGCCAGACTGGCTCAAGCGATTATTGAACGAGGTACCCTGCTAAGTGAACATCCGTTGGGTGTCAAACCCAGGCCTGAGAGCTTCCCGCTCCGCAATCGAATCATGAGCGGCTTGAGCCTCGGAGTACTGGTCGTGGAAGCTGGAGAAAGGAGTGGAGCTCTAATCACAGCCCATCAGGCAGTGGAACAGGATCGAGAGGTCTTCGCTATCCCCGGCAGCATCCTCTCCCCGGCCAGCCAGGGCACTAATCACCTCATTCAAGAAGGAGCCAAACTGGTTCGTAGTTCAGAGGATATTCTCCAGGAACTAAACCTGGCTATCGCCGTACAGCAATCGGGGATCAAGGAATTCTCCCCGGTTGACGAAGCTGAATCTGTTATACTGAAACAATTGAGCTCAGAGCCCAATCATATTGATGAAATCTGCCGTCGCAGCGGTTTGACCACGCCGCAGGTTAGCAGCGCTCTGGCGACGCTGGAGCTGAAAGGGGTAGTCAGGCAGGTGGGCAGTATGAATTATGTACTGGCTCGAGGGATTAAGGCGGAATAAACTTGCCCAGGACAAAAACACGGTCACGAACTAAAGATAAGACAGCGGGCTCCCTTGCCACAGGCGAATCGGCCACGCACAAACTCGTTATCGTCGAATCGCCAGCCAAAGCAAGGACGCTGCACAAGATTCTGGGACGCACCTATAGTGTCAAGGCATCCCTGGGGCATGTGCGCGATTTGCCCAGGGCAAGCATCGGAGTAGATATAGACGATAATTTCACCCCCACGTATGT
>SOIC01000201.1 GCA_004377275.1 Dehalococcoidia bacterium | reverse complement strand
TAAGTATAAGACCAGGATTACTCCAGAGTCGGAAAGGAGAAAATGATAAATAAAAAGGAGTTGACAAGATTTTCGTCCGTTCTCATGGTAATGGCTCTACTGGTTAGCTCAATATTCATGTCAGCTTGTTGTACGGAGGAAGTAACGGCAAAAGAAGGTGATACCGTTAAGGTTGACTATACAGGCACACTGGATGACGGTACAGTGTTTGACTCGTCTGTTGACCCTTCCTTTGGCCACGTCGAACCTCTGGAGTTTACAATAGGCGAGGGCAAAGTGCTACCCAGCTTTGAACAGGCGGTAATCGGGTTGAGCCTCAACGAATCTACAACCGTCCACATCCCAGCGGATGAAGCATATGGCCCGCTCGAGGTAGTGGTAGATCGGGGCCAGTTTCCGGAGGACAATCCACCAGAAGTCGGTCAGCAATGGCAAGTGCCACTAGAAAATGGTCGAATAATTCTAGCCATAGTGACTGAGGTCTCCGAATTGAGCGTGACATTCGAGAACACCCACCATCTGGCAGGGGAAGACCTGACATTTGAGATCGAGCTCGTAGAGATACTACAACAGTCGTAACGCTATCGCGCAACGAAAGATTCGCCCAAACGCTCGCATTTGGCAAAGACTGGAAGCGCTGTAATGCCCGGACTGCCCCAGGGAAATAAAGCGAAAAGATGACCGCGCCAAAGGTTTATAAGACGGAGGCTATTGTCCTCAAACGAATAAACCTGGGTGAGGCGGACAAGATCCTCACCCTCTATACCCCTAACCTGGGCAAATTGAGCGCCATCGCCAAGGGGGTGCGCCGCCCCAAGAGCAAGATGGGAGGCCACCTTGAGCTGCTCACCCACTGCTCCCTGATGCTGGCACGGGGGCAGAACCTGGACATCATCACCCAATCGCAGACCATCTCAAGCTTCCTCCCCTTGAGAAGCGACCTGTGGCGCGTCAGCCTCGCCATCTATGCTGTCGAGCTGGTGGCGCAGTTTACCGCAGAACACATAGAGAACTACCCTGCCTATAAGCTGCTCCTTGACACGCTACACCGGCTCTGCGAGACCGATAATGGGGATATCACCCTGCGCTACTTCGAGTTAACCCTCCTCACCCACCTGGGCTACAAGCCCGAGCTTCACCAGTGTCTGGGCTGCAAATCGCCCCTGGAGCCGACTGCCAATTTCTTCAGCGCCAGCAGCGGCGGGGTGCTCTGCCCCGTATGTGGGGAAAAGGAGCCACTATCCCAACCCATCTCCTTAAATGCCCTCAAGGTGATGCGCCTCCTGCAAGAAAGTGACTACCCTAAAGCCAGCCGGGTTAGGATTAATGAAGAGCTATCGCGGGAGCTGGACAGCCTCATGCGCCACTACATCAGGTACCTTCTGGAGCGGGAGGTGAAGTCGGTGGCGTGGCTGGACCGGTTAAGGAGGGAGGGGTAGTTTATTTGCGGCGCTCAATAACGTAGTCTGCCAGATCGAGGAGCGACTGGCGGCTGGCGTTATCCGGCAGCCCCTCCAGGGCGCGGCAGGCCTGGGAGGAGAAACCCCCAGCGATGCGGTAGCACTCCTCAACAACAGGCGAGTTGCGGACCATCTCAATAACCCGTGCTACCTCCAGCGGATCCCCACCTTTCTCCTGTAGCTCCCTAAGGATGTTGTCCTCGGGGTGTTGCTCCATCAGAAGGATTATCGGCAGTGTCAGGGTGCCCTGTAAGAGATCGCTGCCCATCGGCTTTCCCATCTCCCCCTCATCGCCAATGAAGTCCAGGACGTCATCGACCACCTGGAAGGCCATGCCCAGATTTTTCCCGTAGCTTGTGAGCGCCGCCATCGCTTCCTCTGGGGCCTCGCTCAACACCGCCCCGGTACCGGTGGCGGCAGCGAAGAGAGAAGCAGTCTTGCTATAGATCAGCTCGTAATAGCCCTCGCTATCTTGTCGCCAGCTGTAAGCACCAGAAGTCTCTCTCAACTGACCGCTGGATATCTCTGTCAGGGTCTTGGCGAAAAGGCTCATTACCGTGAAGTTGCCAATACTGCAAACCAGATCAGCGGAGATGGAAAAAAGGTAGTCTCCCAAAAGCACTGCGATGCCCTCCCCCCAGAGGCTATTCACTGCAGTCTTGCCCCGTCGCAATAAAGCTTTATCCACTGCATCGTCGTGAACAAGGGTGGCATTGTGGAACAGCTCGATAGCCGTGGCCATCGGAACCAATGTCTCCAGGTTGTAGCGATAGAACCTGCCCGCAAGCAGGGTAAGCCCGGGCCGTACCCGCTTGCCACTGCTCTCTAAAACATAGCTTAATGGCTCCCGCACCCAGGGGAGGTCCACATTGGCAAAGGATTTCAACTTCTCCTCCACCATCCCCAGGCCTTCTTGGATCGGTTCGTAGATAGAAGCTACCGACAAAAAACTCCTTTCACTCAAAGGGGCAGCCGAAAGAGCTGGGCCGCGTTAGCGGTTGTATGCTCCGCCACCACAGCGGTGGGCACCCCCCTAATCTCGCCGATCTTCTCCGCAACGAAAGATACATTCGATGGCTCATTCCTCTTGCCCCTATAAGGTTGGGGAGTAAGAAAGGGGCAATCGGTCTCAATAAGAAGCTTATCCAACGGTATGTGATGGGCAATCTCCATGGCATGGGAAGAAGGATAGGTAATGGGACCGGCAATGGAAAGGAGGAAGCCCATCTCAATATACCTCTGGCTAAGCTCCCTATCGCCGCTAAAGCAATGGAGCACTCCTAAAGGTTCTTTCGCTCCACCAACCCCACCTGCCCCATAAGCCCACTCGGTAAGTATGCTGAGCACCTCCTCTTGAGCATCGCGGCAGTGAACGATCACCGGCAACCTGAGCCTCCGAGCTAATGCCAGTTGCTTTTTGAAGGCCTCGACCTGGACCTCCCTTGGTGATAGATTGCGATAAAAGTCAAGCCCGATCTCACCAATGGCGACCACCTTAGGGTGCTGAGCCAGCTCAGACAATCTTTCCAGGTCGCTATCCCTCATCTTTGCAGCGCTATGGGGATGAAACCCTAGCGCGGCGAAAACCTCCGAATATTGCGCCGCGAGCCTTATCGCCCCCCTGCTGGAATCGAGGTCGCAGCCCACATCGACCACCGCCGCCACCCCAGCCCCCCTGGCTCTCTCCAACACCTGGTCGCGGTCTCTATTGTAAAGGCGCATATCGATATGGGTATGAGAATCAACTAATACGGGCATGCTCCAACCTGGCATCCTCCTCGGCTACTATCTCCTCATCCAGCTTGGTAAAAAGGTGCTGGGGAGGGGCTAGCTGTCGACCAGGCGATAGCCTGGCTATCGACCAGCCACCTTCCTCCACCCTTCCTTCGAAGCCGAGAAGCTGGTGCAATTTCTGCGAGCTAAAGGGCAAGAAGGGATCAAAAAGCGTCTTGAGACACGAGATCACCGAGAGGGCCACATATAAACTGGTGGCAGCGCCCTCACGCTCATCCTCAAGCCTTTTCCATGGGGCCTTCTCATCAATGTAGCGATTCGCCTCCTGCGCCAGGCCCATCGCTGTTCTAATCGCCTCCCTGAAGTGACACTGGTGAAGCAGCCCGTCTACAGTGTCGAGGGCATCCTCCGCTCTCTTGAGAAGCGCGCTGCTTCGCTCATCCAGCTCGCCGGGCGATGGAACCCGGCCGTCGAAGTTGCGATAGGTGATGGTGAGCACCCGATGAACCAGGTTTCCATAGGTGGCCACCAGCTCATCGTTGTTGCGGCGCACAAACTCCCGCCATGAAAAATCGCTATCCCCATCCTCGGGCATACTCACCGACAGAAAGTAGCGTAAGGGGTCGGGATCGTAGCGCTCCAGATAATCGGGGAGCCAGACCGCCCAGTTGCGGCTGGTGGAGAGTGCCCGCCCCTCGAGGGTCAGGAACTCGTTGGCGGGTACATCGTAAGGGAGGTTGAGCCCCCCATAGCCCAGGAGCATCACTGGCCAGATAATGGTATGAAAGAGAATATTGTCCTTGCCTACGAAGTAATAGGTCTTGGCATCCCCCTGCCAGAACTGGCGCCATCTCTCCGCATCGCCCGAGCGCCCCGCCCACTCCACGCTCGCCGAGAGGTATCCGATCACTGCCTCAAACCATACATAGATTCGTTTGTCCTCAAAGCCGGCAACGGGCACCGGGATGCCCCACTCAATATCCCTGGTGATCGCCCGATCCTTCAGCCCTTCAGTCAAAAGGCTAGTGGTAAAATTGCGCACATTCTGCTTCCAGTGGGACTGCCCCCTCACCCATTCAATGAGCTGGTCGTTGAATGCGCTCAGGCGGAGGAAGAAGTGCTCCGACTCCCTGACCTCGGGAACGGAGTTGCATAATCGGCAATAGGGATCGATCAGGTCCGCCGGATTTAGGGGCTTGCCGCAGTTATCGCACTGGTCTCCCCTTGTCCCTTCGAAGTGGCAGTAGGGGCAGGTCCCTTCCACATAGCGATCGGGCAGAAACCGGCTGCAGCTGGAACAGTAGAGAAGCACCATGGTGTCACGATAAATATAGCCCTTATCCTTAAGCGTCAGAAAGAGGTCCTGAGTAAGCTTATGATGGTTGGGGGTATCGGTGGTGGTGAAAAGGTCAAACGAGATACCGAATTTCTGCCACGAGTCGAGGAAGTCCTGGTGATAGTGGTCAGCGATCTCCTTCGGTGGCCTGCCCTCCTGCTCCGCGCGCACCGTAATCGGGGTACCATGCTGGTCAGAGCCCGAGACCATGAGCACATCGTTGCCCTTAAGGCGGTTGTAGCGGGCAAATATGTCCGCAGGCAAATATGCACCGGCTATCTGGCCTAGGTGAAGAGGGCCATTGGCGTAGGGCCAGGCGACCCCGATAAATACCCGCTCCGTCATTACCATCCTTCCGCAACGCTGGCTTATTCTATCACGAGCTAGGTTAAAATACAAAGGCTAGCCAAGCCTCAGCCAGGCCTTGTAGAGTTCCTTTTTGGAGACGCCTGTCACCTCGGCGACCCGTGAGACGGCCTCCTTAGCGGAAAGGCCCTCTTGGTACAAGCGGCGCAGTTCCCTTTCCACGGGGGCGGTGAGCGCCCTTTCCCCTTTCGGCTTCCCTTCAATAACCAGGGTGAACTCCCCCATCGGCTCGCGGAAGTGGGCAATGGCAGCGCTCACCGCCCCTCGAAAGACCTCCTCATGGAGCTTTGTCAGCTCCCTGCAGACGGCCATCCGGCGATCCCCCAGGACATCCAGGATGTCCTCCAATGTGGTGACGAGGCGGTGAGGCGCCTCGAAAGCGATTATCGTCCTCTCCTCATCGGCAATACGCTGCAGAAGCCTTCTCCGCTGGCCCTTCCTGCGGGGCAGGAAACCCAGGTAGCTAAACTCGCTGGCGGGCAGCCCGGAGACAGCGAGGGCGGTGACTAAAACGGAGGGCCCGGGGATGGGGACAATAGAGATGCCCCGCTCTATTGCCGCCGCCACCAGTTCATATCCCGGGTCGCTGATCCCCGGCATCCCCGCTTGGGAAACAAGAGCCACATCCCCCCGCTCAAGACGGCTCAGCAGGTAGGAAAGCTTAGCCTCTTTACTGTGCTCGTGGTAGCTAGTCAAGCGGGCCTTGATACCATAGGCGGAAAGGAGACGCCTCGTCTTACGGGTGTCCTCTGCGGCAATGAGCGCTACCTGACTCAGGATGCGCAGGGCACGCAAGGAGACATCCTCCAGATTGCCTATCGGGGTGGCTACAATATAAAGGGTAGACATCGCTCATTCACGCTTGGTTAAGCTATGGGATTGGGGGCCTCGTAGGTGATCAAGTAGACCGCTACGACGCCCGTAAAATAGTGGTCTAAAAACTGCCCCCCAAGGCTACTTTGACATCCATAATCTTAGCTCCGTGGCTTTGAAGTTGCTGGAGGGCAGCGTTCACTTTAGAATCATCCTTTTCGGAATTGAACCCTTCTTTTGACGCTCCCCTTGTGAAGAAGGATAACGTCTTAATATAGATTGCCGTTTTCTACCACCTCCTTTGGCGAACTATTATATCCTACCGACCCTCACCCGTCCACTGAGATTGTTTAGTTTTTCTGCCCTCACACACACCCAAGAGATAACTTCGGGGGCTAGCGCCCCCACACCCCTGTGAGTTAGGAAGCGAAGCTCCCCAGGGCGGGAGGGCGGGAGGGTGGGAATAATAAACATTCGTAAACGCTCTCTTCCCTTGGCGTTGACTTTGGGCCTGCTCCTCTGATATAGTGTCCTCTACAATCTGCAGTCAAGGGCAAGGAGGGATAGATTATGCCTGCTCCCCAGTTCAAAGAGATGAGGCGGTGCTATAGTTTTGACGAAGTAGCGCTGGTTCCGGGAGATACTACCATCAACCCCGAACAGGTAAACATCGATTTCACCGTGGGCAGCTTCACCTTCCCTATCCCCATCCTCGCCTCCGCGATGGACGCTGCGGTGGACACTCGGTTTGCTGTTTTACTGAACAGGTTAGGGGGACTTGCGGTGCTCAATCTGGAGGGTGTGCAGACCCGCTATGAGGATGCCGATGCAGTGTTAGCGGAGATCGCCAGCGTTCCCGATGATGAGGTCACCCCCTTCCTGCAAAAGGTCTACTCCGCGCCGATCAAGGAAAACCTCGTTGAAGAGCGAATAAGGGAGATTAAGCGCGCCGGAGCGATTTGTGCCGCCTCAGTGACGCCCCAGAACACTAAGCAATTCGCCCCTATCGCCGCGGAGTCAGGGGTGGATATCTTTGTGGTGCAGTCCACTGTGACCTCGGCCCACCACATCTCGAAAAGCTATCATGGGCTCGTCTTCTCCGAGCTTTGCCAGGTAATGCCTGCTCCGATTATTGTGGGCAACTGCGTCAGCTATAGCGCAGCGCTATCGCTTATGAGGGAGGGCATCGCCGGCATCCTCGTCGGCGTGGGACCCGGGGCGGCGTGCACCACCAGAGAGGTTCTGGGGGTCGGCGTTCCCCAGGTAACGGCTACCATGGACTGCGCTGCCGCCAGGGAGCAATATCTCCAGGAGACAGGGAGGTATGTTGCCGTGATTACTGATGGCGGTATCCGCACCGGTGGCGACCTGTGTAAGGCCTTCGCCTCCGGTGCCGACGCCGTAATGCTGGGCTCAGTTCTGGCTCAGGCCGAGGAGGCCCCGGGGCGAGGCAGCCACTGGGGCATGGCCAATCCCCACCCGGCATTGCCCCGGGGGACAAGGATCAAGGTGGGCACCTCGGGCAGCCTGGAGCAGATCCTCCTCGGGCCAGCCTCGGTCACCGGCGGAACGCAAAACCTTATCGGGGCGCTGCGCACCGCCATGGGTATGTGTGGCGCCCAGTCCATCAAGGAGATGCAGCGCGTCGAGATGGTGCTCGCCCCGGCGATAAAGACCGAGGGCAAGTTCTGGCAACTCCCGTAGGCCTAATAGCGCCCTTGACTTTTAGCCGATCTCATGCTACATTCCTTGAAAATAAACAAGCGAGGTGCAGTCACGATGAAGAAATTTGTGATGTCCGGATTGATAGTTGCCCTAATAGCAGTCGGGGTAGCTATGGGATGTGGTGACGGGGAAGCCGAGCCAACGCCAACGCCTATGGCTACGCCAACGCCTATGGCTACGCCTACCCCTACGCCAACGGAGGAGATTGGCGAGCTGCCGGGAACCTTTCAGTACTCCATGGAGTGGTCAGACTCGGATGATGATACAGCATCCATGGATGTGTGGGTCAAAGGGGAGAAATCGAGAGTCGACTGGAGCATGACGGAGCAAGGCGCGGAGACCGCGACTGTCATATTCATAGACGATGGCGAATCCAACTGGATGTGTTACCCAGATGAGAATCTAGCATATAAGTGGCCTACGATGTCTGGGGTGAACCCGGGTGCTGCGTACGCGCTTTGGTTTACCGAAAATTACTACGGCACTGTGTCAGAATACACCATACTCCAAGCGATGCAGATAGCATGCCCTGGTGGTGCATCTAAGGATGACCACGAGACCATTGCCGGGCAATCATGCACCAAGTTCACCTGTAACCTTGGCGATGGAGTCACGGCTACATACTGGATATCCAACAGCGGCTGGCTGGTAAAAGGGGAGTTCACTCAGGCTGGCTATGCGTACACAATGGAGTTTACAAACGTAGACCTGAACCCGAGCATCTCCGATGCTATGTTCGATATCTACCAGGTTGCGCCGGACGCTACAATAATAGATATGACGTGATGTCGGGGAGGATAATATCTGTTAAGATGACGACTCTCGCGACCTCTCAGTCACCCTGACTCCTTCGCATTCTGTCATTCTGAGGAAGCAAGGCGACCGAAGAATCTCTCAGTCAAGCGGAGGTCTGGATTC
>SOIC01000190.1 GCA_004377275.1 Dehalococcoidia bacterium | reverse complement strand
CCAAGATTGGGGGATTAGGGGGTTGATTGAGACTATTTCAGCAGTCTCGACGTTATAACTTTTTAAATAAATTTGTCGTTTGAGGGTCTAAGTGGCAGAGAAAGTGTTACTCTCATGGAGCGGCGGCAAGGATAGCGCCCTGGCTTTCTACGAGATTAGCCAAGATCAGCAATATGAAATGGCAGGTTTGCTGACGACGGTAACAGAGGATTATCACCGGATCAGCATGCATGGTGTTCGGGAAGCATTACTGGAACAGCAGGCAAATTCAGTGGGTTTGCCACTTTCTAAAGTGTTCATCTCTAAAAATAGCTCTAATGAAGAATATGAATCTAAAATGAAAGCGGTGCTTTTTAAATTTCAGAAATTGGGCGTTTATGCGGTAGTGTTTGGCGATATATCTTTGGAAGACATCAGAAAATACCGCGAGGAAAATCTGGCGAAAGTAGGAATGAAAGGCGTTTTCCCCATTTGGGGAAAAGATAATCTCCCTCAAACGTTTATCGATCTGGGTTTCCAGGCGATTATCACCTGTGTTGATGCTAAAGTTCTTGACAAGAGATTTGTGGGGAAATTGTTCGATGAAAAATTCCTAGCTGAATTACCAGCCAATGTCGATCCCAATGGCGAAAACGGCGAGTTCCACTCCTTCGTATTTGATGGGCCGATATTCCAGAAAAAGATATCTTATGAAATTGGGAAGGTGGTTAAAAGGGACTCGTTTTACTTTTGCGATTTGCAACCGCAAGGCGCGACCTACCCCCTAGCCCCTGGACCGACCCATGAAGTCTTGATGGATCTCCCTGTTGGTGGCGATGACACTCTTGCTGTGAATGCTTACCGGCTGCCCATCAAGCTCGGTGACCACTCCTCCCGCCTCTCCAACGAGGAGGATGCCGCTGGCCAGGTCCCAGGGGTATAGGTGAAGGTGAATGTACAAATCGAGGCGACCGCAGGCGGTATAGGCCAGCGCCAGCGCCGCCGAGCCCATCACCCTCACACTCACCACCCCGGGCCAGAGGGCACTCGCCACCCCGAGAATCTCCTGCCCTATCTCAGCATCGTATCCCATGTCGAAGCCGATGAGGGATTCCTGAAGCGATGTCTTGGCAGAGACCGAGATGGGCGAATCGTTAAAGAAGGCGCCCTGCCCTTTCTCCGCCCGGAAAAGCTCCTCCCTCACCGGGTCGAAGACGATGCCCAGAAGAAGCTCCTCACCCCGGGCGAGGGCGAGGGCCACGCAGAAGTGGGGGATGCCATAGGCGTAGTTACGGGTGCCGTCGATGGGGTCGATGATCCAGGTGTAGGAGGAGTCGCCGGCGATATCCGCTGATTCCTCGGTCATGATACCAAAGTCAGGGTATTCCCGTTGAAGGAGCGCCATAATCTTCTCCTCCGCCAGCACATCGACATCGGTGACGATGTTGCTCCTCCCCTCTTTATAGGAGATGCGCTTCTCGCCGGGGAAACGTGCCATAATGATATTTCCCGCTTCCCTCACCGCCTGAACAGCTACGTCATGAGCCGCCCTGCCGCTCTTGCCCCGTGGCAAATCACTCACCGTCATCCTAAATAAGCCCCATCCTCTCTTTGACCTCTCTCAAGGTCTCGGTGGCGATGGCGTGGGCGCGGCGCGCGCCATCGGCAATCACTTCCTCGACATACTGGGGACTTGCCGCCAGCGCGGCGCGCCGCTCCCGGAAGGGGGCCAGGTCCCGGTTTATCCCCTCCGCCAGTTGCTCCTTGCATTCCACACAACCGCGGAGGGCATCTCTGCATTCCTGAGCGATTACATCCACCTGGTCGTGATTTTTCGTAAAATGGTGATGGAGACGCCATACATTACACACCTCAGGGTGGCCGGGGTCGCTGCGATATTTTCGCTCTGGGTCGGTGAAGGCACCCATCACCCGCTCCCGCGTCTCCTCAGGTGAGGCGGCAAGCTCGATCTCGTTGTTCAGGCTCTTACTCATCTTATTTACGCCATCCAGCCCGAGGATAATGGGGGCATCGGTGAGCTTCGCCTGGGGCTCGGGGAAGGTGGGTCCAAAGATATTATTAAAGCGGCGCACGATCTCCCGCGCCACCTCCAGATGGGGCAGCTGGTCCTCGCCCACGGGGACAGTTTCCGCCTTGTATAAGACAATGTCTGCGGTCATCAGCACCGGGTAGCCCACCAGCCCGTAATTTATGTTCTCCGGCTGCAGCCTGGCCTTCTCCTTGAAGGTAGCGACCCGGGTGAGCCAGCCAAGCGGGGTAACCATGCTGAGCAGGGTGTGAAGCTCCATTACCTGGGGCACATGCGATTGGACAAACAGGATGCTCTGCTGGGGATCGAGACCTGCTGCCAGCCAGTCGTGCATCATCTCGCGGATGTTCTCCTGGAGCTTATCGGTATCCTCAAGGGTGGTCAGGGCGTGGACATCGACAATGCAATAGATGCACTCGTAATCCTGCTGAAGCTTAACGTAGTTCTGAATCGCCCCCAGGTAATTACCGATGTGCTGCCTTCCCGTCGGCCTGGCCCCAGAAAAGACGCGACCCTTCACTCTGCCTCCTTTTTCGAACTCCCGACCCCACCCCATTCCGAGAAGTCTAGCACAAACG
>SOIC01000048.1 GCA_004377275.1 Dehalococcoidia bacterium | reverse complement strand
TGACCTGCACGGCGAAAGCCTCACTCTTAGCATCTCCGGTGACAATCTGAATCTGCTTTGCCGAGGACACGCCCAGTCCCAGCTCAGCAGCTCGTGCAATCTGCTCTTGTTCAAAGATAGAGCCGCGACTCACCTCTGGTGTCGTCCCCAACAGACGGAGAATCGCTACCCCCACCGCGTCGATGGCCACTCGGTCGGTGCCAGCCAGCATCACCCTGGCCTCTATTTTGGTGCCACGGTCGGGCCCCCCATCAACAAATGCCTCCACTCCATCCAGGACCACTAAATCGGGCGAATAAGCGGTATTAATCTCAGCAATCATTTGCCGCTGGTAACGTGATGAATGAAGTTCCCCCATGTAGGGATAGCCTTTCAAGGGGACAAGCCCTACCGAGTTCTTCAAAGAGAGTGTGAAATGGCCGCCGTAAGCATGTGTCTTGAGACAGCAGGTCTGGACAGTTGATTCCGCCTCCAGATAAATGCGCGGAAAATGAAAACCTTGGCTCCAGTGACTTTCTCCAGGCTCTATTTTACTCCAGCCTTCGGGGCCTACCTCTTCCAGATTGAGGATTTTGAAGCCCAGTTCTTGAGCTAGCTTAAAAATCCCCTTCTTCTCCATAACTGTCCGGGTGCTATCTCCGGGTCCACTTCGCTCAGCCAGGGTGATCTGCTTTGCTCCCATCTGCTGGAGAGCTAGAACCAGAGACCGCAGTGTGTCATTATGCGTTGAACCCGGTGCCGGGTCAGCCGAATTGAAATTAGGTTTCAGCACCACACTTTTGCCACTAAAAGATTTTAACTCAAGCAGGTTTATTGCTTGCCTAACACCTTCACCCCGGTCCTTGGTGCTTATCAATGCCACTTTTGTCATACAAACCTCATCCGTCGCGGTGGTCGTTAAAGCAGCTGCCTCAGTTAGGCAGGTTCGTTACCTGCTGGAACCCATCCCTACAAGCTGCTAACACGGATGACCACACTGCAAGTCAGCTTATTAGAGCCTCGGACTCGTCTTATGTCGCCGCCTGCAGGGCTCTGTTCAGCGGAAATAACGCTGGCTATCATGGGCAGGCAACGTTCATTCGGTCGCTGTCCCAGCAATGCCAGTCGTCATCGCCAAAGCGATTGAAATCCTTGACGCGCCCTTCTCCGGTAGTGCTGCTCCACTCGATATACGTGTGGTTGTCTTCGCCCTTGTTGTACAAATCCCAGATGTGGTCGTAGGGAACACCTTTAGTATACTGGGTATCGATATAACCTCCGTTCTCCGGACCATCGGGGACTATGTTTGTGTATTTGATGGCATGCGTACCTGCGGAGATATTGCGGGACCAGTCTATTTGCACCAGGTCGGTTGGGTCGGCTGGGCTCTTCTTAAGAATCCAGAAGCCCTCGGTTGCGGGGAGATCGCATTCGCCATAGTACCAGAGAAAGTCTTCATACTCGCCTTCTTTGGATATTTTCATCTCCCAGTGGACTCCCTCCGTGATAAACTGTCCGTGCAGCTCAGCGGTGTATACGGAGCCGCCGATGTTTACCGAATATGACCAGACCCATGAGCCATCCGGCTGTTGGAGAGGAATATTATGGAAGGACGCACGAAATGCCGCTACCGGCACAGCAAGTCCGACTCTGATAACTAGGCTCCAGATACCTACGACGCCCGCCGCATAGTTCCAGTTGGATTGATTACCTGTTGCAAGAGATGTTAGACCATTGGTCTCATCGAAGTCTTCAAAGGAGATGACAAAAGTCTCTTCCGGTGGAATAGTCGGCGCTCCCGATGCGTCACTGCATCCACCGACGGTTAAAATCACTATGGCCAGAACGAGCAGTAAATGCGCCAGAGTTCTACCTCTCAATGTTTTCATAGATGTCCTCCTTGCCTACCTTAGCCTGTTGCCTGAATCATGGCATAAGGGAGGCATATAGAGAAATGCTAACATCCGAGCGAAGAACAGTCAACGGCATTTTAGATGTGTGTTCATGGTATGTGGTTTGTCACACTCAGATGCTCTGTTCTGGAGGTTCTACACCTGGAGATAACACAGGCCGGCTCTATCAGGTTATTATGGGGGATTGCTGCTCCTGGAAAGGGTGCATCCTCAGGACCAGCGAGAAAAGGAAGGGATACTTCGCTTTCAAGTGCTGAACGTAGTCTAACCACTCACTGGCCAGATGGTCATACATTCTTTGGATATCGACAGCAAGGTGCTCCAGGTCTTTCCCGGGAAGACCAATAAGCGATGGTCTTGCCTCAAGCTCCTCATCCAGGTGGGTAACTGCCCAGAGCAGGTCGGTAAAACGATCATGCTCCAGCAAGCTGGGATTCTCAAGCAGCGTCAACAAGAACGTTCGTTTCTGCGCCAAAAAGGCTTTGAGCCTGCCGAGGTCTATATTCCGGCAGTCAACATCTACTTTAAGGTGGTAAGCAAAGTCGGTAGCTTTTTGGAAATCTCTCTTTGTCCAGTTCTCAGTAACGTTTAGGTGGCTGGAAATCTCCGTGCGGTTATCGAAATGTTTGAGGAGGTCTTGGAGTAGATAGTTGCCCATTTCGCTGAAAAAAGCTCCCACCACCATATTTAGTTTTTCCAGTTTAACTTGCATCTCCCGGCGGGCCAGGAGGCGCTCGATGATAAACACCACTAATAGGAC
>SOIC01000163.1 GCA_004377275.1 Dehalococcoidia bacterium | reverse complement strand
TATTTCACCATAATCCTCGCATCTACAACCCAGTAACCTTCTCCCCGCGGCATTACCTTTACCGGGTTAAAGTCGAGCTCTGCAATTTGTGGAGTATCTTCAATCATGGCTGAGAGCCTGAGCAATAGATCCTCTATTGCAGCAGTGTCAGCAGGCGGCGAACCCCTGAACCCCTCAAAGAGCTTTCTCATCTTGATAGAACTCACCAGTTCCTTGGCATCGGAATCGGTAAGAGGGTGCAGTCTGACGGCCACGTCCTTCATCAATTCTGCATATATTCCTCCAAGGCCAAACATGATGAGCGGACCAAAGGATGGATCCTCCGTCATTCCAACGATCGCCTCTGTTCCACCGGTTACCATGCGCTGCACAGTAACGCCCTCCATCTCATCCTCACGGTTAATTTCGGCAAGCTTGGCCTTAATATCATTAAAGGCTCTCTCCACCTCACTCTCTGATGTGAGGTTCAGCTTCACTCCACCGACATCGGTCTTATGAGTAATGCTAGGGGAAGCCAGCTTAACTGCAACGGGGAATCCTACCCTTGAGCCTGCGGCAGCTGCCTCGGCTGCCGTCTTGCTCATGATTGTCTCGGCAAAACGTACGCCATAACAGCTCAGCAGGTCGGCTATCTCCTGTGCAGAAAGCCAGAGCGGCCTCTGAGCGCTCCGGATCATGGCTTTCTCAATTATGTTTCGAGCTCTTTCTCGCTTGATACCGCGAATCTTTGGAATGGTTCCCTTGGGCCTCCTCAGCCATTCGCTATACTCAACTGCCCTGGCCAAGGCCGAAACTGCATCCTCGGGGAAGGGATAAGAGGGCACAAACTTCTCCCTGAAATCCAGCTTTGCCTTGAAACCCTTTTGACCCATGAAACAGGCCAGCAAGGGCTTTCGCTGCCGCATGAAGAGAGGAGCTACTCGCCGTATGCTATCTTCCATAGCCTTCGGGGGGACGACTACCGGCGGTACAAATATGATAATAACGGCATCAGTGTCCTTGTCACGGGCTAGGAGCTTTAATACACCTTCGTACTCCTCCTCTGTAGCGCCGCCAGTCAAATCGAGGGGGTTGTGAATCCCGATATCCCGCTTGCTGATTGCGCTTATTTCCTTTCTCATCTCTGGAGAGAATTCCGGCAGCACGAGGCCGTGGTTCTCGCAGGCATCAGCAGCAAGTATACCTGGACCGCCTCCATTGGTTACTATAACTATCCTTCTGCCCTTGGGCAGTGGCTGGTTTGAGAGCATCGTGGCCACATCGAAAAGCTCCTCCAAAGTGTTTACCCGTATCATGCCGGCCTGGCGAAACAGCGCATCTGTGGCTATCTCCGAGGTAGCCAGGGCCCCTGTGTGGGACGAGGCAGCGCGGGATCCTGCAGGGCTCGTGCCACTCTTGACTGCGACTATTGGCTTGGTTGCTGAAACCCTCCGAGCAATACGCGCAAACTTACGCGGGTTGCCGAAGGACTCCAGGTACAGCAAGATAACCTTTGTTGCCGGGTCCTGTTCCCAGTATTGGAGGAGATCATTTGCAGATATGTCGGCACGATTACCCACGCTCAAGAAGGTGGAGATGCCCATATTAAGGTTGTTGGCATAGTCTAGGATAGCCAGTCCTAATCCACCGCTCTGGGAGAGGAAGGCAACATTACCCGGTGGGGGGTAAACCGGTGAAAAGCTGGCGTTTAGATTTATGGCGGTGTCGGTATTGATTATCCCCATGCAGTTTGGACCTACAAGCCGCATGCCGTGACCCAGGGTAATATCGCGGAGCTCCCTTTCGCGATGGGCCCCCTCGGGCCCTCTCTCCTTGAACCCATCGGATATGACCACTATAGCGTGCACTCCTTTGCGCCCGCATTCGTCTGCTACCCTGGTGACAAGCGGGGCAGGCACCACAATAACCGCCAGATCCACATTGCCCGGGACCTCGAGTATTGAAGGATAGGCCTTCACCGACAATACCGCTTGGGCATTAGGGTTAACCGGGTAAAGGATTCCGGAAAAGCCGTTTTCCATTATGCACTTGAAAAGAAGCTGCCCAATGCTGCCCGGCTTTGTTGAAGCACCGATGACCGCCACGGATTTTGGGTATAGGAGAGAACGAAGTGACACCACCGTCGAGATACGTTCCCTTTCCTCCTCTCTCTTGAGTACCTTTTTGGTTCGGCCAATAGGGAGGGTGACGTGATATACACCCTCCTGAAGTTCGCTGGTAATGTGGAAGCCGTAATCCCTGAAAACGGTCATCATTTCTTCATTTTCAGCGAGCACATCTGCTTCGAAGGTGGTGATGCCGTTTTCTCGCGCTACATTAGTCAGCCACTCCATGAGCTTGGTTCCGATACCCTTTCCTTGATAGGCATCCTCGATGACCAAGGCCACCTCCGCTGAATGTTTAATGGGCAGACGGTAGTAACGCCCGATGGCCACTATATCCTGACGCTGATCCCCCAGTACTTCGGCTACAAACGCAAAGGTATTGGTGTAGTCCACCGTACAGAACCGAATAGCCTCCTCCATGGTCAACTTGGGCAAAGAATGGAAGCGCAGATATTTGGTGCGGCGGCTGAGCCGGGAAACAAAAGCAAGCCAGGAGTCAGTGTCTTCGCTTCTGATCGGCCTCAGCATCATTCTTGAGCCATCCTTCAGAAGCACCTCCGTTTCATACTGTGATGGGTATGCCCTATCAGCTTGTCCAGCCATATCTAACTCCTCTTTGTTGCGT
>SOIC01000015.1 GCA_004377275.1 Dehalococcoidia bacterium | reverse complement strand
AGATTCAGCTTCTCGTATATGGGGGCTACTCTCTCCTCAAGGCTCAGTGACGTGACGACTGTCCCCGGGATATCGTATCCAAAAGCCTCTATGCGGACATTTCTGTACAGCATTTCAATACATCCTCTATATACTCACTGCTGCGTCTGGAGCATACCCGGCGTCAAACGCTCCACGGTTCATCCCTTAGTTCTCCAGCACGAGACATACTATGACCGGCGGTACTATAGTATAATATGCGTGAACTTATAATATCGCACTTTTGGTCGAATTTGTCAACGGCTTCAAATTAACTACACTTTACTTTTCCTACATCTATTTTCCCAGAGACTTACTTTGGGAGTGTGCCATGAGGAACTAGGTAACGCTGCTTGTTCCCAACCACCCTGCCGCGGGAGCCTGGACATTCCATTGCCTGCGATGAGAACAGCGTAACTCATAGCAACGCTCTATTGAGAGTTTTTTCCCCCGTTCAGCAAGGGGGGAAAATTGGGTGAACCTTCGATTCCTTGGTGAAATGAGGTAGAACGATATACTTGAAGTTCGCTGACACCTATTGGCTAAATGTCTTTCATGAGTGGCTCCAAGTAGGCTACAGAGCCATCCAATGTAGATAATTCCATATAGTCGTCTTCCGGAACAACGACACCATATCGTTTTCGCAATTCCATGATGACGTCTAGGAAATCCATCGAGTCCATTTCGATTTGGTCTCGTATTCGGATATCACCCTTGAGATTGCTCAGGTCTTCATCGGGGACAATTTCGTGAATGACCTCTAGAATCATGGCTCTAATTTCTTCTGTTTTCATATACTCCTTTCCTTACTATTCTAGCTAGATAGCTCCTTTAATATTATGCTTCAAATCTTTTAACGATAAGGGCAGAATTGATGCCCAGCATTCCGAAAGAGTTATTCAAGATATAGTCGACCTTATCGACCTTCTGGGGTTGGTTAATTACAAGGTTCTTCAAAGCACACTCAGGGTCCAGATTGTCCACATTGATCGTCTGGTGAACGATACGGTCTTTAAAAGAGGGTAAATTACCCACTAATTCTAGAGCGCCAGCAGCGCCCATGGTATGGCCAATATAACTCTTGGTGTTGTTTATATATGAATTTGAGTTATTCCCAAAGACTTCTCTCATTGCCTGACATTCGGCCTTATCCCCTTCTGGGGTTGCGGTGGCGTGGGTATTGATAATATCGATGTCGCTCGCTGAGATACCAGCTTTTTTTAGGGCAAGGTTCATGCACTCAACTTGCCTTTGAGCATTTGGAAGAATGTAATCAGATGCATCCGAGTTGATAGCATATCCTACGATCTCTCCGTAAATCTTAGCGCCTCTTTCAAGTGCATCGCTCAGTCTTTCCAAAACGCAGATACAGCCGCCTTCGGAAATAACAACACCGTTTCGGTCCCTATCGAAAGGGCGGGATGCCTTCTGGGGGTCGGGATGGCTTGCCAACGCACCCTCATTTTTAAAAGCGGCAAAAACACCGAAGGTACGGGGGGTCTCTGAGACCCCACCCGCCAGGGCCAAATCTATTTCATCCAGCAGCAGCATCTGTAAACCTTGTATGAGTCCAATGTTGCCGGCGGCGCAAGCGGCTCCCAACGTGTAGTGCGGGCCAGTAATCCCCATATTCAAGGTGACTTCGCCGGCTGGGCTGTTGGCAACTGTTCTCGGGTTATGGTGGTGGGACCAAAAATCTACATTGTAGTCGTACTGCTTGAGGTTATAGATTTCATTCTCGGTTTCCACGTTACCGTGCTCGGTGATGCCGAGATAGATGCCAATTCTCGATTTGTCAACGGAGTCAAGATCCAATTTCGAATCAGCGATTGCTTCATGAGCGCAGTAGATCGCAATAGACCCCGCTCGCGTTCCACGACGCAGCTCCTTTTTCATCTGATAAATCAGTGGGTCAAAATCACACAGACCAGCTATGACTTCACCCATGTAGTGGGCCTCGATTTTTCCTATTCCGGATTTACCAGCAAGCAAGTTCTGCCGAAATTCTGAAAGATTGTTTCCGTTGGGTGCGGTTAGACCAACCCCGGTTATTACAATTCTCGTCTCATCAAGCATCTCGGTAACCGTCTGATCCTAGGGCCATCTCGAGCTACCATTCTAGACCCAGCATGATACCGCATAAGCCACTGCCGCCTGCCATCATCGCAACCTTATCGCCAGCATCAACGTGACCCTCCTCAATTCCTATAGCCAGCGAAATGGGGAGGGAACACGAAGCGATGTTTCCCAGGTATTCCACAGTGGAAAAGCCCTTGGATTCATCCAGCCCCAGGGCATGAAACAAAACCTCTCGATGGACGGTGCTAACCTGATGGCTAAAAACCTTGTCTATATCTGTGCCGTTCCATCCCAGCTCGCGCTGGAAAGCCTTCCATGTTTCTTTTGCCAATACCACGCCGTTTTCCAGAATTCCCGTATAGTCCGTACTCATGTTGGGGTAGCTAGCCAGGTCGTAGAAATAAGTATCAGCTTCTATGCGACAGAGGCCGTTGTGTTGTGAAGCAGTGCGTACCGCTCCCCCCAAGAGTTTATGGCAGGATTTCGACAGGGAAGAGTGAGTCAGTACCGCTGCTACTGCTCCGGACCCCAGGGTTAGAGAGGCGAACGAGACTTTAAGCTTATCCCTGGTGACGCTTGGGTCTTTCAAGAGGTCATCGATCGTTTTGTCAATAATCCGTTTACTGCCCTCAGCGCCAACCACA
>SOIC01000123.1 GCA_004377275.1 Dehalococcoidia bacterium | reverse complement strand
GGCTCAGCGCCGAGTACGCCCAGGCGGAGCTTGGTATCGCGCAGGTCTATGCCCATGTCCCTGGCGGTTTCGTGCAGGATGAGCGCGTAGGAGGGGGTGCAGGTGATAACCGTGGTACCCAGGTCTTGTAACAGGAGGATCTGGCGCTTGGTGTTTCCGCTGCTAGTGGGGATCACCAGGGCGCCAAGGCGTTCAGCGCCGTCGTGAAAACCGAGACCCCCGGTGAACAACCCGTAGCCGTAGGCGTTCTGCAGCACATCGTCTTTGGTTGTGCCAGCTGTGGCTAACGTGCGAGCCATTACCTCTGCCCACGTATCGACGTCACCCTGGGTGTAGGGTACAATTACGGGCTTGCCCGTTGTGCCGCTGGAGGAATGGATGCGCACTGCCTGCTCCAGAGGGACGGCCATCAATCCGTAGGGATAATTGTCGCGAAAGTCCAGCTTGCTGGTAAATGGCAGCTTCGTCAAGTCAGCCAAGGTTTGGATATCATCAGGGGTGACCCCTTTTTCCTTGAAAGCTCGGCGGTAGAAGGGCACTCTGTCATATACCTCTCTGACTTTAACCTTCAGCCGCTCGAGTTGAAGCTTCTCTAATTCCGGTCGCGGCATTGTCTCGTGTTCAGGGTCGCGAATCATTTTTTGATCTCCTTTGCTTGTATGACTGCTTTAGCCTCATCCGCACCTCTCCTGAAAGCTTCAATGCTGGATTCCATGAACTTTGGCGGTAGTCTACGGCGCATGGTCTCCGTCCAGGCCTCGGTTCCCAATTCCAGGAATGCGGACAGGAAACCCAGCATTGCCATATTGACTGCTCTCGGATTACCCACTTCCTGGGCGATTCTAGTGGCTGAGATCAGGTATATCTTATCAGTGTACTGAGAAAGGATGCCTCTGATCTCAGCCCAGCTTGGGTAGGGGATCTTGCCATCAACAGCTGATATTGGGATGACTATTACATCGGCGACGATAACAACCCCGCCTGGCTTGATAAACGGTGCCCAGCGTGCCGCCTCCAGTTGTTCGAAGCCAAGCAGGAAATCGACGCCTCCTTTCTTAATCATGGGGGAGAAGACTTGCCTTCCCCAGCGGACGTGGCTCACCACACTCCCGCCACGCTGCGCCATGCCCAGGGTGTCCGACTTCTTGACGTCGTAACCGTTGTTCATGCCAATCTCAGCCATGCCGTCGCTGGCCATGATAACCCCATAGCCGCCAACCCCTGCCATCAGCACATTGACATCCTTCACCGCTTACCCTCCGAAATAGCATCCTGAGGGCAAACCTGGATACAAACGCCGCAAATAGTGCCTACGCACATGTCAGCGTCTATACAGGCTATATCCTCCAAGACGGATATGGCTGGACAACCAATATCCAGGCAATCAAAGCAGCCTACGCACTCCTCCGTATCCACCTCAAGGGGAGTTCCTTTTGTTTTTACGGAAAGTATGCAAGGACCTCGTGCTATTATAACCGAAGGCTCGTCGTTTTCCACAGACCGTTTTATCGTGGACTCGATAGCCTTCAAATCGAATGCATCCACCACGTTGACATCTTTGATCCCGATCCCTTTCACCAGCGACTCCAGTTCCACTGCCTGAGTCTTGGCTCCTGTCGCTGAGATACCTGTTCCGGGGTGACCCTGGTGACCGGTCATCGCAGTGGTTTGGTTATCCAGAATTATAACGGTAGTGCTTCCCTGATTGTACACTACATCGATTAGCCCAGTTATGCCGGAATGCATAAAGGTGGAATCACCCAGTACCGCCACGACCTTGTTGGGGATCCCCGCTTTTTCTAGCCCCAGCGCCTGACCTATACTAGCTCCCATACAAGCGCAGGTGTCCAGGGCCGCCAGAGGGGGGTATACACCCAGAGTGTAGCACCCGATATCGCTGGTCACAATAAACTCGCCTTCCTTCAGTTCTTTTCCGGAACCGGCAGTATGAAACCCCAGCTTTCTCAGGACAAACTCGGTGGCAACATGGGGACAGCCAGCGCATAGCTGTGGCCGTCGCGCTGGCAGTTGCGGTGCGGGCGATGAGCTTTGAGGAGAAGGCTTCGGTGAAGCTGTCAGTATACCCGCCTTAATAGCGCCATCCTCTACTATCTCAGAGTTAAGCTCACCTATTATGGGGATGAACTCCTTGCCGGTGACCGCAATGCCCAGGCGGCGCACTTCGTCTTCCAGGTAGGGATCCAGCTCCTCAACTACAACTACCCTCTCCACTTCCTGGGCGAATCGGCGAATCAGGTTAGCGGGGATCGGGTAGATGGTGGTCAGCTTGAGGTGAGAAGCGTCCTTAAATACTTCTCGAGCGTACTGGTATGCTACTCCATTGGATATCACTCCGAGCTTTCGGTCAGCCAGCAACATCTCGTTCAGGGGAAATTCCTCCACGTAGGCCTGCAATTTGATAATGCGCTCCTCCATGGCGTGCCGCCGGACTCGAGCGTTTGAGGGAACCATCACGTATTTCGCTGGAGAGCGGGTGAAGCTAGGCTGTCTCAAATCGGCTTTCCGCTCTTTGTTTACATCGACCACGGTCTTGCAGTGAGATATGCGAGTGGTGGAGCGCAACAGCACCGGTGTGTCGAATTCCTCGCTGATGTTGAAAGCCCATTCCATCAGTTCATAGGCTTCCTGGCTGTTGGTGGGCTCAAGCATAGGGACTTTCGCGATCCTGGCGAAGTGACGGTTGTCCTGCTCACCCTGCGAGCTATGTTCTCCTGGGTCAT
>SOIC01000010.1 GCA_004377275.1 Dehalococcoidia bacterium | reverse complement strand
CTACGGCTGTCTTCCTGCTTTCAAGCATATTGTATCTCCTAGCTTAGAATCCACAACGCCGCTTAGTATATGTCTCCGTCTAAAGAAATAATCGCTACAATCCTCTGCATCAGTTTCTCTATAGCTCCAGCTATGAAGGAAGCTCACATGTTTGGAATGTTATACCATATTCTGTGGCATCTCGATCACTGTCTTGATGCTATCAGGTGCAGGGTGAAGGGCATCCTTAAAGTCGCCCAAGGGCAGCCGTTGGGTAATAAGTCTGGTCAACCATCCTGGCCACTCCTGCTCAATTTCACCTAGATGTTGAATCGCACGTTCAAAGTGGCCGCGGTTAGAACTGACGGTGCCGAATACCACCTTGTTCCCGAGTACGATTTGCATATCTATACAATCAGCACAAATCTCAAGTCGTTTCTCACCGGTCGATACTCCCATGAGGCAAAGCACTCCGTTTATCCCTAGAGCGCTCATTGCCTGGAAAGCCACGGTACTATTGCCAGTAGCCTCCATGATGAGATCCAGATTGCCAAGCTTCCGCGGGAGTTCGTCGATGCGGCAATCACTTCCATCTATATAGGTGGCCCCTATTGCTTCCATGAGCCGCCCTTTCAGGCTCGACTTGGGCAGGATATCTAGTGCATAGGTATTGTAACCTTGCACACGAAGGAAAGCTGCAGCCAGAAGTCCCAAAGGGCCGGCCCCCAACACCAGCGCCGCCTGAATAGGATTTGCGCTGCGACGGTGGAACTCCATTGCTTGTTCAACTCCCTTACTGACAATACTCATAGGTTCGGCGAGCACTGCCAACTGCCTTAAATCTTGGGGTACTTTCAGTAAGAAATCTGGGGCCTCCGCTAGATACTCCCGCAGGAATCCGTGGGCACCTCTGATTCCACATTCCCGGTAATTACCTTCTATACACATATCGTATTGCCCAGTGCGGCAATTGATACAACTATCAGGCCGCCTTACCAGTGGTACCACCAAATCGCCTTTAACCAAGTCAGTGCTGCCAGAATTCTCAACTAAGCCTATAGCTTCATGACCTAATACGAGGAAATCCTGTCCTGGCGGTGGATCTCCATAGCGACCCAGGCTGATTTCCAGGTCAGTGCCGTCTATACCTACTTCAAGTAATCGAATCAGAGCTTCGCCCGGCTCAGGTACGGGAATTGGCATTTCAACAACCCTGGCACTATCCGTTTTCCCTGGAGTTACTGCCCCAGCTTTCATTTCACCGCGCCTCCTGACCATGTTTTTGAGAACTTCCCATCCATTCTAATATTCTGGAGGTAAAAAGTCGCCCACACGTCCTTCCCTGCGCTCTCGGATAATCGATGCATCGGCACCATACGGATGCCCCCCGAAGCCGTGGCGCATCATGGCTATTGCCCGAGCCCAGCGCTTCCTCTCGTCCCGCGATGCGAAGAGCTGCATAACGGCTTGCGATATTACTGGCACCGGGACTTCCATTCTAATGGCATCGTTGACCAGCCAGTTAACCTCACCAGTATCCTCAACGTAGGGTGGTATCTTCTCAAGTCCTCCCTCGGCTCTATAGGCTGCTTCCATCAGATCAATGAGCCACGAGCGGATTACCGATCCGTGACGCCAGCACTTGAGGACATCGGCGATGTTGAGTTTGTCCCGATAGTTTTCAAGGAGGTCGATCCCCTCTCCAATTGCCTGGAGCATCCCGAACTCGATCCCGTTGTGCACAAGCTTGGTGAAGTGGCCGGCACCCGGCGGACCAGCGTGGACATATCCGCCGGGAGTGGCGAGATCCAGTAGCATCGGCTCAATGCGCGCTATTGCATCCCCGTCCCCACCTACCATGAAACAGGCCCCGTGGCGCGCTCCCTCGACTCCGCCACTTGTTCCGAGATCCACAAAACTGATTCCTTTCTCGGAGAGTCTTCGATGGCGGCGGATTGAGTCGCCCCAGTAGGAGTTTCCACCATCGACCAGGATATCGCCTTTCTCAAGATGGGGAACAATATCATCGATGACCCGGTCAACGGCTGGACCCGCCGGAATATAAACGAAGACGGCGCGCGGCGGTGACAGCTTCTCGCGGAAACCTTCGAGGCTGTGAATCCCAACAAGGCCCGCGTTTCCAAGCTCATCAGGCATTTTCTTCAAGTCGAAACCGACAACCTGGATGCCCTTCTCAAGAGCCTGCAGAGCAATATTGGCACCCATTTTGCCCAGCCCGACAACACCGAATTCTCTCTTGACGTTCGCCATTTCTTTCCCCTCCTTCAACGTTTACTCTTTGCTTTCTCCCGCCCTAGCTGCCGGAACAGGCTTCAAGATTGCCCTAGCGGGTGCGCCATCGCCTTTGTTAAGCTTTAAGGGAAGGCAGATGAGGACATACTTTCCCTGCTTCACACCCGAGAGATTGAGCCCCTCAATAATCCAGATCCCAGCTTTAAGTAGTGTCTTGTGGGTCCCAACTCCGTCCTTCTTGAACCCCCCAACCGAAAGGTAATCGACGCCAACGACTATTACGCCGCAGTCCACAAGGAAGCGAGCTGCCTCCTTGGATATAAACACGAAGTCCTCGATAAAGCTTTCGGTATTCCAGCCGCGCAGGGAGTTTTGCGTCTTGAAGAGGACGCGTTCACCGCGTCGGATCCTGTGACGGGCAAGCTCTTCGGGTTTAATTGATTCAGTATCGTGGATCTCGATCACGCGTGCCCTGCCCACCGTCGCTTCAAGCGGCATCTTATCGATGCCTTTCCCCTTCCCAATAAAATGGAGTGGAGCGTCCATGTGTGTGCCGGTATGCGACCCCATCGATATTGTTGAGAGGTTGGAGGCATCTCCACGTTCCATGTCGAGTGTACGCTCGATTCGAACCGGTGGGTCACCGGGCTAGTGCACCATCGCGTTCCGCAGCGACAGCGAAATATCTATCCACGATGTTTGCGGTCGATCAGTTAGCCTTGATCTTGCCCGCCTTCGCGGAGAGAGAGCACCGGGGCTGTTTCTCCTTACCATCAGTTTCCTCCAATAGAAAACGGTTGAGCAGTCTACCTGCTATCCCGGCTTTTCTCCCCTTCCACGGCCCAGGTTAGCTCAAGCCCGGTGGTGATTACGGCCAGGTGGGTAAGCGCCTGAGGGAAGTTGCCCCGCGCTTCCTCGGATACGGAATCCACCATCTCCGGGAAAAGGCCCAGGTGATTGCCATAACCGAGCAATCTCTGGTATAGCGCTGTGGCTTCCTCCAGCCTGCCCATTCTCAGCAGGTTCCTTACTAGCCAGAATGAACACCACAGGAATGCTCCCTCCGACCCACTGAGTCCATCATCGGTTTCGTCGGTTCTGTACCTGCGCAGCAGGCCATTATGTCCTAGCTCTTCCATGGTGCGTTCTATAGTAGAGATGATCCGCTCGTCGGTGATCGGTAAGAACCCGAAAAGAGGCATGAGAAGATTGCTCGCATCCAGGGCCGTGGTATCGTAGTGCTGGGTAAAGGCCCGCTTTTCCGGGTTCCATCCCCTGTTTAGAATTTCCTCCCGGATATCCTGCGCCACTTTTCGCCAGCGCTTGAGGTCTTTCTTGAATCCGAGATGCTCCGCGATCTTGATCCCCCTGTCCACAGCTACCCAACACATCAGCTTGGAATGGACAAAATGATAGGGGCCACCTCTTACCTCCCAGATACCGTTATCGGGCAGTCGCCAGTTCTCGCAAGCGGCATCAACAAAGCTCTCCAAAGATTCCCAAGTGCGACGTGATATATAGCCTCCCACATTGAGATAGTTATATGCAGCCTCTATCACCTCACCAAAAACATCGAGTTGAAGTTGAGTGTATGCATCGTTGCCTATACGTACCGGTCGGGAATTTCGGTATCCTTTTAAATGATCAAGTATCTGTTCCTCAACAGGGTGCTCATAATCAATATCGTAGAGGATTTGGGCTCTTGCTCCACACTTATTACATAAGGTGGTTAACCAATTGAAGAACCCCAGGGCCTCTTCAATGTGACCCAAATAGAAAAGAGCATTGATTGTTAGCGAGGCATCCCTAAGCCAGGCATAGCGATAGTCCCAATTGCGTTCCCCGCCGATCTCTTCTGGAAGAGAGGTGGTCGGAGCAGCTATAATCGCGCCTGTGGGTGAATATACCATTAGATGCAGCGCTAGATATGACCGCACTATCACCTCCCGCAGGGGGCCGGTAAAAACGCAGCCCTCGGCCTTCTCTTTCCAGTAGGCTGAGGTCCACTCCAACTTTCGCCGCGAGTCGTATAGGCCAGGTGATCTAGGTTGATCCGCTCCATAGCGAAGGATTAAATGGGCACTTTCCCCTTGGTGAAGAGTGAAGCTGCCGATGGCTTTATCTCCATCGATGGCAAAAGGAATCATCGAGGATAGTGCTAGTTTATCTGCTCGTCCCCTAACCGCAACCCCGTATTTAGAGATAGTGATCAAGGTATCGTCTCTGGCATAGTCCAACTTTGGTTCAAACACGACCTCCAGAGGCACCTGACCAACGGTGCATTCCACCAATCGGTGGATCTCACTGAATTTGGCTAACCCGTGCCCAGAGGTTCGGTAGCAGGGCATGAAATCGATTACGCTGGCTGTGCCTGTATCGGTTTTGAAGGTGGTCTGAAGTATATTGGTATTGGGAAGATAGGCTTGATGGGATTGAAAGGGCGTCTGCGGCATTATATGAAACCTACCTCCTTTCTCATCATCCAGTATGGCAGCAAAGACACTGGGAGAGTCAAACCGAGGCAGGCAACACCAATCGATGGAGCCGTCGTTGCTTACTAATGCAGCAGCATAGCTGTTGCCAATTAGCCCATATTCGCCAATACCCTTGTATGCCATACCTTCCTCCTATGCGAACCTCGAATAATTATACCCAGTTATCGAACATTGACAACGAAAGACATTCAATCCTCAGTAACAATGGCTAGCCTCGTTCAGTCTAGGATCTGCATTGCAATGACCAGAATACCTATGGCAAGGAAGAGAGTGGCGAGGACCCGTTCTGCAATATGTGTCGGGATTTTCCCAGCAAGTCGGGGCCCAATCTGCGCACCGACGATGACTCCGGGGATGGACCAAATTACAACGTACCATGCCGGCTCAGCGACCAAGGCATGAACTCCGGCGGCAAAGAAAACAGTAACAGTGAGAACGAAGATGGCGGTTGCCACTGCCACACGGGGCGGGATATGGCAGCGCAGCATGAGCTGCGTGGTGGTGATCTCAGGCAGGCCCGCGCTCATCAATCCAGTAAGGAAGCCACCTATGCCCGCTAGAGTGACGCCAATGTGGCGCCTGCACGTGCGATACGAGTACGTGTTGCCATCATGAGGCTTGATTATGGTCATCTTTCTAGATTCATCTGGAGCTACTAAGATAGGTGATTTGCCCTTTTGGGTGCTATGATAAAGCACTGTCACCGCCAGCACGAAGAGGGTTGTACCCAGCACAACTTGCAGGATCCCTGGGTTGATGTAATTGGCCACATAGGCTCCAGCTATGCCGGCCGGTATCGACGCTGCAAGCAGGAAACGCACCGTCCGAAAGTCGACCACACGCTGACGCGTGTAGTTGAAGGCGCCAAAGCTTGTACCAAATAGCTCAGTCATCAACCCCGCTCCAATGGCCAGGGGAGGCTCAAGCCCTACCACCAAGAGAAAGAAGGGGCTAAAGAACAGGGCTCCACTGATGCCCGAGGATAGAGCAATGGTAGCAATGCACACCGATACTGGGAAGACCCACCATATTCCCAATACCTGGGATACATCCATACTACCTCGCACCCCTCTGGCGCCCTTCCTCTCTGAGCATATGCCTCAGCCTCTCCTTACCGTGAAAAGTGTATAGTCCAATACTCCAGACGCGATCAATTCGGTGGCGCGGCGGGCCAGACGCTTGCCCTCACTCACGTCAAGCTCGCCGAGGTCAAGCTTGCTCAGACCTGGCGGCGGTCAGCCAGGCCGGCCCTCCTCCGACGATGGCCTAATCATAAGCTTCGCTCCTATCTATCCCGGGTGCTGATTTAATGCGAAAAGAACTTCGGTTTATGATTTCATCTCATTAACCATTTCTTTGAGGATCACGTATCATCACCACGAGGGAAAACCAGCCCGCAGGATCTGAATACCAATTTTGGATAGATAACCCAGCCCGGCTGGCCAGATCTTTAATGCTCTTCCCGGTGAATTTTCTCGAGTTTTCCGTATGTATGGTTTCGTCTTTCTTGAATTCTGTTTCCAAATCAATTGCTTTTAGCTTCACTGAGATGTCGCGATTGGCCCTCAAGTGCATTTCGATTCGATCGTAATCTTCACTGAAAAAGGCCAGATGGTCAAAATGGGATGGATCGAAGTTAGCATTCAATTCATTGTTCAACACATTCAATATATTCTTGTTGAATTCAGCGGTGACCCCCTTGGAATCATTGTAGGCAGCTTCTACAGTTTCCCTGGTTTTGACCATGTCAAAGCCGACCAGGAGTCTATCATCCGTTTTCATATTCTCAGAGATACTCTGCAGGAATGAGATAGTCTCATCTTCCTCCATGTTGCCTATAGTGCTCCCCAGGAAACAGAACATCAGGGGGCGCTCGGTCGGAATGACATCCAACTGGGAGGTGAAATCGGCCACTATTCCCAGTACTTGCAATTCCGGATACCGTTCAAGTAAGTCCCGTGAGGTTTCTATCACTGCCGACTCGCTTATGTCTACCGGAATGTAGCGTAAAGTAGCTCTGATGGATTTGTCGACTGCGTCCAATAGTATCCGTATTTTCAAGTTAGCACCGGAACCAAGTTCTACGATGTCTTTGTCGGCAAATGTCTCCATCAGTTCGGGCGCGATGACCCTTAAAATGGATATCTCGGTGCGGGTAGGGTAATACTCGGGAAGCTGGCAGATCTCCTCGAAAAGTTTTAACCCGCGTGCGTCATAGAAGTATTTGCATGGTATGTATTTCTGCAAAGCTGATAGACCCTCTCGTATTTCTTTGCCAATATCGTTCTTGTATTCTCCGTCTAGATAGTTCAGCGTCTCAACCAACCGACGTTTCGATTTGCCAGTATTAACTGCTGTTGGATGGCTCATATATATAAAAATCCTCCATCAGGTTTTTCTCTCCTTGGCCTAGCGACACGCTACAAAACGTATAGTGTCCTTTCTTTCGCGAATAACCTGGTCAATAATTGAAACGGTGCGATCAATCTCATCCATCGTATTACCGAGGCCGAGCGTGAAACGCACAGCGCAATGAACCTCTTCCTCGGAAAGGCCCATCGCCATCAAAGCGTGAGAGGGTTCGGGTAGACCAGCACGGCAAGCAGACCCCGACGAAACGGCAACACCCTTCTGGTCGAGGGCGAGAACCAGTGACTCCCCTCGTATGCCCGGCAAGGTCAGGTTAAGGGTATTGGGTAATCGATGCTCCCTATGACCGTTCAGTTTCGTGCCAGGAATCAGCTCTTGAATACTCCGCTCTAGGCTATCGCGCAATTCCCGCAGACGATACATCTGGGGAATGCGATCGATGGCAAGTTCAGCAGCTTTGCCCAATCCAACGATAGATATGACATTTTCGGTTCCGGCACGTAGTCCCTTTTCCTGATGACCTCCGCTGACTAGGGGGTCTAGAACAACTCCTTTGCGTACGTACAGGGCACCGATACCCTTCGGGCCTTGAAACTTATGGCCTGACATGGTAAGCAAATCTACTCCAAGCTCCTCCACATCTGTAGGAATCTTACCAACCGCTTGCACGGCATCGGTATGGAAGAGCACGCCTCGTTCTTTTACTATACCTGCCAGTTCAACAATGGGTTGGATGGAACCTGTCTCGTTGTTGGCCAGTATCACACTTACAAGGCAGGTCTTTTCCGTGATTGCGGCTCGCAGGTCATCCGGGTTTACCCTTCCCCCGGCATCCACTGGAAGATAGGTAACCGAAAACCCGAGCTTTTCAAGCCATTGGCAGGCATTGAGCACTGACGGGTGCTCTATGGAACTGGTGACGATATGATTTTTCCCGTTGGCATTGGCAAAGGCTACTCCCTTTATGGCAAGGTTATTTGCCTCTGAACCACTACCGGTAAAAGTTACCCGTCGTGCCGTGCAATTGATCAATGCAGCCACACTTCTGCGAGCTGTCTCAACTGCGATGCGAGCCTCTTTCCCCACAGCATATATGCTCGAGGGATTTCCATAACAATCCATGAACTCGATCATGGCTTCTTTAACTTCCTGACCGATGGGAGTTGTTGCATTGTGATCAAGGTACACCCGGTGATTTGTCTGCTGCTCTTCGACGGTATCATCAAGCGAATATTCCCCTGATCCCTTGATATTTCCTTTGTCGCCGTCCGCTGACTTAACCACATCGCAGAGCAAAGCCTTGTAAACCGGAAAGCCGGAAATCGGGTCGTAGCGTTGAAGATCGGTGAGGTCGTTTATGCAAGCATCCCGCCACTCTTTGGGACCGAGAGCCCCCCCGCCCATGCCGCTGGCCTCTATGGCGCCCTGTACAATGTCATCGGTGACAAGGGCGTACATTCCAACCTGGCCGCGCTTCGTTTTTATGTGGATTAAATCACCGTTTTCGATGCCGCGTTTTTTGGCATCCAGCGTATTGATCATCACCGTAGGCACCGGTTTTTCCTCAGACAACGCTGGAATGGTGTGATGAAGTGTGTGCAAATCAACGTTTGAACGGGACCCCGAATTAAAAACAAGGGGGAATCGTTTTGCCAGCTGTGGCTGAGAAACGGGGCTTTCTCCCGGTTCAACGTAGATTGGTAATGCATCATAACCATGCTCCTCTAGGATAGATGAGGCGATCTCTAATTTTCCTGATGGTGTATCAAATCCGGGTTGCCCGTCTGCTCGCAACAATCCCTTCT
>SOIC01000162.1 GCA_004377275.1 Dehalococcoidia bacterium | reverse complement strand
GTTTAGGTTGACATCGGTAGGGGAACTCGCTATAGTTCGCACATAGGCATGTTGACATAATAACTTTAGCAAATCATGAGGTGAGGCGGAGCGCAAAGGTGACGCTTTTTGGTTCTTCGGGGATACGCGGTATCATAGATAAAAAATTCCTTGAACTGGTGTTTGAGGTTGGGCTATCTGTAGGCAGCTCTTATCGCCCAGTAGTGGTAGGCTGTGACACGAGGACATCGAGCAGTGCCCTGAAACATGCTTTCATCTCTGCACTGCTCTCTGCGGGCTCCAGATGTCACGATGCGGGGACCATCCCCACACCCACGTTGGCCTATGCCGCCAGGGAGTTTGAGGCTGGCGCTATGCTCACGGCTTCCCACAACCCGCCGCAATATAACGGTATCAAGCTATGTAACCCCGATGGCTCCGCCTTTGATTCTGCCCAAAGAGAGCGCATAGAGGAGATGGTGAGGAACCGGAATCTGGAGTTGGCATCCTGGGAGGTGATGGAGACCTCAAGAACTTACCCCCAAGCGATTGGGGAGCATATCGATCGCATTTTGCAGGACTTTGGCAACGGATTTAAGATAAAGGTGGTGCTGGACTGTGGCTGCGGCGCTGCCTCTCTGGTCACCCCACATCTACTGAGGAGAATGGGGTGTGAGGTGCTAGCACTCAACTGTGACCCCAGCGGCTATTTCCCCAGGGGCATCGAGCCAACCCCGGAGAACCTCGGCATGCTGGTGCAGGCGGTAAAGTCTTCTGGTGCCGATTTGGGCATTGCCCATGATGGGGACGGTGACAGGATGGTGGCCGTGGATGATACTGGCAGATTTATCCCTGGAGACAAACTACTGACCCTTTTTGCCCGAGAACTCGAGGCAGGGCAAGTGGTGACCACGGTGGACGCCTCAATGGCCGTGGAGGAGTCTGGCTTTGAGGTCATAAGGACCAGGGTGGGGGATGCCTTTGTATCCGAGGAGCTTAGAAAGGGTGGGGGTTTTGCTGGGGAGCCCTCAGGAAGCTGGATCTTCCCCACTGTGTCCTATTGCCCTGATGGTATCTATGCCGCTGCTCAGATCACTCGCATAGCCTGCGAGAAAAGGCTCTCAAAGCTGGTCGATGACCTGCCATCGTACCCGATCCTTCGAGGCAGTGTCCGGGGGGAGGGGGTTATAATGGAGAGGGTGCAACATAGATTGATGGAAATGGAGCCCGTTTCAGTTAGTACGATCGACGGTCTCAGGCTTTCCTTCGGGGATGGGTGGCTGCTGATAAGGCCCTCTGGCACCGAACCTAAGATAAGGTTAACCGCCGAGGCTAGGAGTCAGGCCAAGGCGCAGAAACTATATGATCTTGGCATCGAGGCCATCAAGGAGTGTATAAAGGGGTAGAGGATGAAGGCGGTTATCTTAGCTGCCGGGGAAGGGAAAAGGATGCATCCCCTCACCTATAGCCGGCCCAAGGTCATGCTCCCTCTAGCCAATAAGCCTATATTGGAGCACCTGCTGCTTGAGGCCAGGGAGGCCGGCATCCGGGAGTTCATTTTTGTCGTTGGATACCACGGTGACACTGTACGCAACTTTTTTGGCAACGGCGACAGTTGGCAGGTGAGTATAGAGTACGTTACCCAGAGGAAGCAGTTGGGTACTACCCATGCACTGAGGATGGTTGAGAGATTGGTGGACGGGAAATTCCTGTTGATAAACGGCGATGTAATTGTGGGGGAAAAGGACATCCGCAGGATGGTGGCCAAGAATGAGACGACATTGAGCCTAGTCGAGGTGACGAGCACGCAGGATTTGGGGGTAGTAGAGGTGGAGGAGGGCCAAGTAGTGCGCATCTATGAGAAGGTGGCAAAGCCTCCCTCCAATCTGGCCAATGCTGGGCTATACCTTCTAACTCCGGATATCTTCACTGCAGCATTAAGGGGTAGGAGATCACCCCGGGGCGAGTACGAGATAACAGACTCCCTGCAAGTGCTGATTGACGAGCAGCATAGGGTTTCCTATGAAGTGATCGACTATTGGCTTGATTTGAGTTACCCTTGGGACCTGTTGGGAGGGAATGAAGCTCTTATGTCGAAGGTCGTGCCGCAGAACCTAGGGCAGGTCGAGGAAAACGTGGTGACAAGTGGCTTGGTTTCTGTAGGAAAGGGCACGGTGGTAAGGGCCAATTCGTATATAGTAGGACCAGTGGTAATCGGAGAGAACTGTGAGATAGGTCCTAGCTGCTATATCCGTCCCAGCACATCCATCGGAGACAATTGCCATATCGGCAGTGCTGTGGAGGTGAAAAACTCTATCATAATGAGAGACAGCAAGATCCCACACCATAACTATGTGGGGGACAGCGTCATTGGAGAGGGGTGCAATCTGGGCGCTGGCACCAAGATTGCAAACCTGAGGCTTGACAAGAAGGAAATAAAGGCGGTGGGCATCGATACCGGGAGGCATAAGCTGGGGGCGATCTTAGGGGACGGTGTTCAGAGTGGGATCAATGCCTGCATCGATGTAGGTAGCCTTATAGGAAATGACACCTATATCGGTGCCGGAGCTCTGGCAAGTGGCGTCATAGCGCCAAACTCAAGGATATTCGGATAGGCCGATGAGCATGGTTTCCGGGGGTTTACTATGAGAATAGAGCAGGCGGTGATACTGGCCGCAGGCGAAGGGCAGAGGCTTAGACCCTTAACTGTCCTGAAGCCAAAAGTAATGATCCCCATAGCCGATAAGCCGATACTGCAATATGTGGTCGAGGCCTTGGCGGTAAACGGTGTGCGTCACATCATAATGGTGGTCGGCTACAGGAAGGAACAGGTTCAAGACTATTTCGGCTCTGGGGAAAAGCTTGGTGTGGAGATCGATTATATAGTGCAAAAGCAGCAATTGGGCACTGCCCATGCACTGATGCACGCAAAAGATGCGGTTGCGGATAGATTTTTAGTCCTGCCTGGGGATAACATCATCAAGTCTGATACCATCGCTCCGCTTGTTGAGGCAAAGCCAAGCATCATCTTGGTAAAAAAGCAGGAAAACGTATCCAAGTATGGCGTGGTGACTGCCAGGAAAGGGACAGTTGAGGAGATCGTGGAAAAGCCCCAGGAAGCGACGAGTAATCTGGTCAACACTGGCATTTATAGCCTTGATCGGGGCATGTTTGAGTTTGTGGAAGAGGAGGTCGAGCTCCCGATGGTCCTCAATAGTATGATCGCCAGAGGTTACGAAATAGCGGCTCAAGAAACGGACGGTATTTGGCTCGATGCTGTGTACCCTTGGGATATCTTAAGGTTAAATGATATAGCGCTGGGCGCTGTCTCGCTCAGCACAGCGGGCACTGTTGAAAAAGGCGTCACCATGAAAGGCGCAGTATCCATAGGGAAGGGGACGGTGATCAGGGCTGGCAGCTACCTCGTGGGGCCGCTTATAATCGGGGAAAACGCGGAGATAGGCCCGCATGCCTGCATATTCCCCGCAACCAGCATTGGGGATCAGGTGACGATATCCCCCTTCAGTCAGATCAGGAACAGCGCTATCGGAAACGGTGTCCATATAGGTCCGGGCTCTATCCTGGAAGACTCTATCGTGGATCGCGGCTCGGTTCTGGGGGGGCATTTTACCGCCTTCAGCGCTGGAGCGGTGATCGAGGTGGAGGGCGAATATTATAATGTGCATACCGGTACGGTAGTGGGTGAGCACTGTGCAATAGAGGAAAATGTGACAGCTCGACCAGGGGTAATCCTTGGCAATAACTCCCGGGTTAGCGCGTTGAAATTGCTCTCGGGCAAGATACCAGACGGGAGCCTGGTGGTGTGATCATGTGTGGCATCGTGGGCTACATAGGAGGCAGGGACGCCCAGCCCATACTACTACAATCCTTAAGGAGATTGGAGTATAGGGGATACGATTCATGTGGAATCGCTGTCCTAGCCAGCACGATCAAGGTCCACAAGGATGTGGGAAGGGTAGAGCAACTGGAGAAGGCTTTGCCTAAAAACAAGGGCAAGCTGGGCATAGGACACACTAGATGGGCAACCCATGGCAAGCCCTCTAAGTCCAATGCACACCCCCATATAGATTGTAGCGGCAAGATCGCTGTGGTGCACAATGGGGTAATAGACAATTTCCAGCAACTCAGAGACAAGCTAACTCAGGAGGGACATCGATTCCGCTCCGATACAGATAGCGAGGTGATGCCTCATCTGATCGAGAGTTATTATCAGGGTGATCTAGAGCAAGCGGTAAGAAGAGCCCTCGTTGATGTGCATGGTTCCTATTCCCTGATCGTGCTCGCAGCCAACCATAAAGAGCTATTGGTAGCCAGAAATGAGAGCCCCCTTGTAGTAGGTGTTGGTGATGGGGAGAACTTCGTTGCCTCAGACGTGCCTGCACTGTTGGACTATACTGATAGGGTGATATATTTGGAGGATGGGGATGTCGGAGTTATCACCGATGATGAGATAAGGCTCTTTAACCAGGCCGGGGAGGTACGGAGGGAGACGAACGTGATTCCCTGGACCATGGAGGATGCCCAGAAGGGTGGCTATGATCACTTCATGCTCAAGGAGATCCACGAGCAGCCCAGGGTGATAAGGGATACCTTGGGGGGATATCTATCGGCGATAGAGCCAGAGGTAGACCTGGGGCTGGAGAGCACTGAGTTCGAGGACATCCTGCTGCTGGCTTGTGGCACCTCCTATCATGCCGGTCTAGTAGGTAGATATTTGTTGGAAAAGGTAGCGAGAATACCGGTGAGGGTGGAGATAGCCTCTGAATTCAACCACTCTAACGCTGTCTTGGGCGAAACCTGGGTAATAGGCATTACCCAATCTGGCGAGACCGCTGACTTACTGGGAGCTATAAAAAAGGCGAAACAAATGGGATGTAAAACACTTGCGATCACCAACTGCGTTGGGAGTAGCGCTACACGAATTGCCGATCAAACGTTCTACATCAGGGCCCAACCGGAGATAGGTGTAGCTGCCACCAAGAGCTTTATCGCGCAGCTAATTGCGCTATATCTATTGGCTCTATCTCAGGCAAAAATGGATATCAGATCCCGCGAGGGCTTGATCAGGGAGCTAAGGCTGCTGCCCGATAAAGTGCAACTGATATTGGATGGTGAGGACGGGATCTCCAAGTATGGCAAATACCTGTCAACATATGATAACGCCTTCTTCGTTGCCCGGGGCATCAATTTCCCCGTGGCCCTTGAGGGGGCCTTGAAACTGAAAGAGATATCTTACATCCATGCCGAGGCCTATCCTGCGGGGGAGCTCAAGCATGGCCCTTTCGCTTTGCTCACGCCCGATACCCCAGTCATCGCCATCGCTGCTGGGGATGATACCTATGAGGCAATGCTAACCAACATAAAGGAGATAAAGGCCAGGGAATCACCGGTAATTGCCCTGGCGGATGAAGCTGATGAGGACATAGACAAATTTGTAGACTATGTAATCAGGGTTCCCAGTGTTGCTCCCATATTTTCCCCGGTAATAAACTCGGTTGTCCTGCAACTCCTGGCCTATTATGCCGCTAAAGAAAGGGGCTGCTCTATAGATATGCCCAGAAATCTGGCAAAGAGCGTCACCGTGAAGTGAGCCACTATTATGGGTGGAAGGAGAACATCAAGCCGCAAAATCATGCCCATCCTGATGCACGAAGGGAAGGTTGAGGGGACATCGATGATAGCTTTGATATTGGCTGGAGGCAGAGGCACATGACTCAAGCCTCTTACAAATACCATCGCCAAACAGCTTCTCCCTGTAGCCAATAAACCTATTCTTTTCTATGTCCCCGATCAGGCATTCACGACATCGGCATTATAGTCTCACCGGAGACGGGTGATTGGATAGAAGAAGCTACAGCAGTTGGCTCAGAATGGGCGGCGAAAATTACCTAAATTTAACAGCCTGAGGTTGATGGACTAGCGGAGTCAACTCATGCCTGAGGCCAGTAGAGTTCCCGATACTCCAATCACGGTTTACATGCCGGAATGTGTGTTGCGCTCGATGTCGCACGAGCGGTAGTCCATACGCGAGCTGGCTTCTCGCTTGACCGTGCGTGGCATCAGTGCTAGTCTAAAATCCACAGGGATATATACCTGAGAACATCGGTCTTAAAGCGGATGAAAAAAAAGCGGGTCGAGGGTGAGGCGAAGACAAGCGGCCTGAGAACAATCTGGTTCTTCATCAGGCCCTATAAGCGCCGATTGGTCCTGCTACTGGGCCTTGCTCTGATTGCTGGCTACCTCGAAACTCTGCTAATGGCTGTGTTGTACCCCATACTGCAGGCAAGCTTAGAGTCGCCAAGCTACCTGAGTGGTAACCTCTTCTTTGTCGTCCTAGGCCATATAGCAGGAATTATCCCGGTTGATAGCGTCCTTGTATCGAACTGCATCGTGTTTATTGTGCTTACGCTCCTGGTCTTTCTGGTCATGTTGGTGTATATCAATCTATCTGCGAGAACTACTGCTAAGGTGACGACAGACTACAAAATAAAGGTATTCCAGAAGTATACCCAGTCCGACTACCAGTTCTTTGTCGATAATAGACAGGGCGACCTATTGTACAAGGCAAGGGGAGCGCCTGAATCCATAGCGCAAATTCTAACAGCACTGACCACATCTCTCGCTGCAATCGTACTGTTAATATCGGTGCTGGTTTTGCTCTTCTCTATCTCCTGGAAAGCTACGATTGGTGTGGTGCTTTGCAGTATAGTCTACTACTACTTTACCAGGTACCTGAGTGTTAAGGTATCCTATGTCGCGGGAGAGAGAATGAAGTCAGCCACTCAGGATGAAAATGTGGTGTTAAACGAATACATAACCGGAGCCAAGCAAATTATCACTACCGGGACATTTTCAAGATGGCAACAACGGTTCAACGATGCAGTAAGGACCAGGTGGCGGTTTTGGATAAAGCATACAGTGTGGTCACAAATACCTCCACGAGTTCTAGACATGTTGCTCTACGTTTCTATTGCGGTCATTGTAATTGCGGTCTGGTTACTATCCCCCTATAGTTTCAATACTCTGATTCCGATGATTGGTACATTCGGGTTTGCGGTATTTAGACTGCTTCCCCGCATGTCAGGTGTCGGCATGCAGCTTATGCAGATCATGAGTTTACTGCCAAATCTCGAGGTAACTCATGAGCTGTTAGAGGACAAAACCTATAGCAAGATTAGAAATGGAACCAGGGGGTTCTCCGAGCTTCAATCGGGCATTGAATTGAGGAATGTCAGCTACACTCACAAGGACAAAGAAAGTGTCACTGTGAGTGATATCTCGCTCAGAGTAGATAAGAACAAGATGACCGCAATAGTCGGTCCGTCCGGCGCCGGCAAGTCAACCCTTGTGGATCTGTTCTTGCGACTGTACGATGCAGACAGCGGCATCATACTCATTGATGGCGTGGATATCAAAGAGTACGACCTATCTTCGTTTCTGGGCAAAGTTGGGTTTGTAGGGCAGGAGACGTTTATCTACAACGCATCAGTAAATGATAATATCGCATTCGGAACTGAGCATGATATAGACAAGATAATAGAAGCAGCGCAACTGGCCGACGCTCATGAGTTTATCCAGCAGCTTGATCGGGGTTACGATACCATTGTTGGCGATCGTGGTGTGAGGCTTTCCGGCGGCGAAAGACAACGTATCGCCATCGCAAGAGCCATGATAAGAAAGCCTCAGATATTAATACTTGATGAAGCTACAAGCGCCTTGGATAATATCTCACAGAGGGTCGTCCAGGAGGCGATCGACAAGGTATCCGAGAGCTGCACAACGCTGGTAGTTGCCCACAGGCTGTCAACTATCAGGAATGCAGACCTGATATACGTTATCGATGAGGGAAGGATTGTGGAGAGCGGTACACACGACCAACTGATCAATGGAAAAGGGAAATACCGGGAGCTTTACAGCAGGCAAGAGGAAGAAACCGAGAGCTAGCGGAAGGAAATATGGGATGAATAATAAAGTAATACTGGTAACCGGTGGTACTGGCTCTTTCGGACAGAAATTCACTGAGATAGTCTTGAAGGAGCATAATCCGAAAGCGATAAGGATATACTCTCGCGGAGAACTACTTCAGCATGAAATGCGGCGAAAGTTCGATGATGATCCAAGGCTTCGCTTTTTTATCGGCGACGTTAGGGACAGGGAAAGAATATACCGGGCAATGAATAGGATGAGCATCGTGTTTCACGCCGTGTCTTTCAAAAAGGTGCTAAGGGCTTAATAGCACTCGAGCGAGACGTTGAGGAGAAATATAGAGAACACAAACTAGTCCCGAACGGACTATATCTTGGGTCATCGCTCTTGCATCACCCAATTCATGTCTAATGATAAAGGACGCTCAGAAAGAATTTCGGGGTTCTCGATAGAGTTCCATTATATGAACATGGCCCGTTTAATAACGAGCTAGGAAGGATAGTAGACAGGAGTAAATATGATCCAGCCTCATGGCGGAAAGTACGAAACACGTCTTTTCCAACTCTTTGATGGCACACTGGTATTGACTGGCTACAAGCGCCTGTTTTGGCATAACAAACGTGAAATAAGAGATGAAGATATTCAAGTGTTGCCCCCGGAAGAACGCGTCTTCCGAGGCATGCATCGGAAGTGGAGGAGGGAGTGACTATGAGTTTACTGCTCAAGCGATGGTTTCGATCCGACAGGAATTCCGGGGTCATTCGTCCCAAAGTTTTAGAGCTTTACCTGACGAGGCGCTGTAATCTAGCCTGCCCCAATTGTCTTTTCCGGCTTCAGAAAGATAACTTTTTCTCCGGTGTGGAGCTCGCATTTGCTAAGGCGATAAGGATCGTAGACTACTTTTTTGCCTTGGGTATCCGACGAATCCATCTACAGGCTGAAGGAGAGGTCCTCCTTTATGAGGACTATTGGAGAATAGTTGAGTACTGCCAATCGCTGGGTATAACAGTTCTGAATCTTATCACCTACGGCCTTTTGGTCGGTCGGTACATCGCAGAAATACTGAAGTACCACGATGGTATCACTATCAGCGTTGACGGGTATGACCCGGAGACATATACACAGCGCCGGGGT
>SOIC01000033.1 GCA_004377275.1 Dehalococcoidia bacterium | reverse complement strand
TGCGAGGAGTCCCGATTTTATCGGGGTGACGAAGCAATCTCTTTCTTTATCTACCTCACCCCCTATGTCCCCCTCTCCTTCAGCCGTGGTGTACGAAAGGTATAACTCCTACCGTCTCCTCCGGGAGGCTAGATGGGGGCATAGGGATAGTATAATACATATTGACTTCTGAGTCACCCACCTCAATCCTGTCCACGAAAGACTTGAGGAAGCCTCTTTGCTCAATGATGGAAGACCTCTCCAGCAAGCCTCTCAGGTCATCCACATAGTCCCGCACTACCAGGGGATCGGCCATGTCCACAGCTTGGTATCGCAGTGCCTCCTCCGCATCAGCCTTGACCTGCTGCAGTTCTTCCTTCTTCTGGAAGAGAGCCTGTATTCTCGAGGCAAGCTCCCCACCTTTGAACTCCCCTGTCTCCAGTGCATCGTAGAGCTTGCCCAGCCGACTGTCCGCTTCGGCAATCTGAGGCTGAAGGATCTCCAGTTTCTCCCTTTCCTCAGCGCAAGTCTGGGCCAGTTCCTCATTAGTCAGCCTCACCAGCTCCTCCAGGTTGTCCTCAGTTAGGATGCAGTCTTTGATGCGGTTGATCACAAATCCCTCCACCTTATCCTTGCGTAGAATGGGTGACGGGCACACCTCCCTGCCCTTTCTACGGGCGTTACCACACATATAGTAGTGGTAGCGATAGCCACCCCTGTGACCTACCATAGCTGCTCCACACTTCCCACAGCGCATAATACCGCTTAACAGGTATGGACTATCTACCTCCCTGGGGTGAACAGCCCGGGGTGCCCGAGCTGCCAACTTGGCCTGCACCTGTGCGAAGACTGTCTGGTCAATCAGGGGACCCCAAGCATCCTCAGTTCGCAAGGGAGCAAATCTATTCCTGGCGCCCTGCGTTCTTGGCCGCTTGCCCCACACCAGTGCCCCGGTATAGGCTTCATTATGCACTATTTTCTCAATTGAGGTTGTTCCCCACTTTTTCCCTGTGCTGGACGCTAAGGCATCAGCATTAAGTCCCCGAGCGATGGCCCTTAGCCCCTTCCCCCCCAGACATTCCCGGAAGATGCGCTGCACAATGGGGGCTGTTTTGGGATCAGGCTCAAGCTTGGTCCGGGAAGTCGCCCCATCTTGGACTTTCACTCTGATATAACCATACGGGGCTCTGCCGCCGTTGCAGAAGCCCCTGCCGGCGTTCTCCCTCATCCCTCTCAGCACATCCTGGGAAAGGTTGGCAGAATAAAATTCATCGATGACCTCGATAATACCTTCAAGCAGCCTGCCCGAGGGCGTATCCTCCACCGGCTCGTTGATGGAGATTACCTGGATGCCCTGCTTTCTAAGCAGTGACTTGTAGATGATGGAGTCCTCCCGGTTGCGGGCGAATCTAGAGAGTTTCCAGACAAGTATTGCCTCAAAAGGGGCGGGCTTTTGCCGGGCGGCGACAATCATCTGCTTGAAGCCTGGCCTGTCTATAGACCGTCCACTCTCCGCCTCATCGATGTATTCCTTGACCACAGTATGGCTATCGCGCGAGGCATACTGGCGCAACGCCTTAAGTTGTGCCGAGATAGAAAGGTCAATATCCTGACGTTCCGATGATACCCTGGCATAAATTGCTACTTTCATGATTATCCTCCCATTGGCCCTTAACATTATTAACATTATAGGGGGCAATACTTGCAGCGCCCCAGCACTATTCGCCTGAGTCTTATTACCGCCAGTTCTTCTCGGAGTTTACCACCCAGGCGCCCAATTTCAGCGATCGTTTTCTCTAGGTCACGATAGTCTTCCCAATCTCTTAGACGGGATTCCAGATCCTCCAAAACATCGTGCACTATTTTTACATATCTCTCGGAATGCTCCACTTCCATTATGCCCATGTGCGAGAAGCCGAAGCGAGGATTCACAAGTCCTTCTCCCGCAGGTTCCATGACCAGGCTATCTTTGAGACTGTGCCCTATGTTCCCGTGGGACCACTGCTTTGCCTCAGCGACAAGAACAGCGACAATGCTGGGGACAATCCCATCTAAGCCGGCGTTGATCAAAGGGGCCAGTCTATGGTCTGCTTTCACCGATTCTTCGATCACCCTTTCTAACTTCTGCTGTTCTTCATCGACTCTTTGCTGCAGGTTTTGCCGTTTCGACATGTAGCCCCATATGGGCGAGCGCGGTAAATGCTGTCGCAACGCAGCTTCCATAAGGTCGTCATCCGGCGATGATGGACCATTGCTCGCCCCCGATATCTCGGAATTCAGCTTTTCGGCAAACTTGCGCAGGTCATCATAGTGTCTCTCCAGAGCGTTACGCAGCACGACCGACCTGGCTTCGCGAGCCTCTCGCTCTTGTTTGGCCAGATCAATTTGCTTGCGCACGGTACGGACGTCGTATTTGTCTTTGGCCGCAATTTGAGGAGGAGACTCCCCATCCTCCTCGTTGCGCCTTAGCCAGTCACGGCGGATTTCAGGTTTGATTGGGGGCTTCCTGGTTCTTTTTGCCATATGACCTCCCATTAGGTACGAACTGGTATTTATAAGCAATTATACCACAGCTATTAAGTGATGTCAAGTGTAATGCTTACGACTAATATTGCACTATCGCTGATGTTACGATGTTGACAGGACACATTATTATTTGCCATACTATGTGTAACATGAACGCCAAGCCAATTCTAAACGATCCTGAGTCGTTAAGTCAAGACGAAATTCAAACAAGCCGCCTGAATGACGGGTTACGGATTTTGGCGAGGATAATTGCTCGTGACCTCCTAGCTAGACGTCCGGCTTACGCGAAGAAGAACGATGTTAAGGTGAACGATACGCACGTATCGGCAGACAGTTGATGAAGACCTATGTCG
>SOIC01000044.1 GCA_004377275.1 Dehalococcoidia bacterium | reverse complement strand
TTCACACCCCACCTCCCTTGGCGCCATGCTTCCGTGACAATTCCTGCCGCTCTCTGATAACCTTTGACAGGGAGAGGTTTTCCATCCACAGGAATATGAACCCGAGCGGTATCGTGAGTAAAAGGATGAGAGCATGCAACACGAGTACGTAAGAGCTAGCAACACCTATAGCGATGCTAAAAGCCATCAGGGTTCGCTGTAAGGCGAAATCGAAAGGCCCCAAGCCCCCTTGAGTCATCAATAGCACCCAAGCCAAGTTGGAAACCGATGCAGCGAGTAAAAAGACATAAAAGGGTATCCCTAAATCGAAGGCAAAACCCACCATGCAAAACAATCCCGCCTCAAAGAGCCAGACCAGCGCTGCCAAAATAAATACGACCAGGAGCTTACCTGGACTACGCATTATCCCCAATCCTTCGATAAGAAGGAGCAACCACTCCTCTGTCCTCTCCCGCCACCGCTTAGGCAGAAAGTGCAACACCACATTGATCGCCATTCGAGCGAGCCTTGGTGAGGAAACCAGGATGAAGCATAATACTAGTGCCCCCAGAAAGAGCCCGGCTGTGATATAAATGACTTGTTGGAGCATTCCCTCCAGGGGAACAAAAAAGGAAATAATCGCCGCAAAGAGGAGGAGTATCACTCCATCTGAGATTTGCTCCACCACCATAGTGCCTCCAACGGCCATCTTGCTTATGCGCTCCCTTTCTCCCAGAATGTAAGCTCGAACAACTATGCCCAGACGGGCGGGCAGGATGTTGTTTACCAGCATGCCGATGATGATCAGAGGGAAGAGTCGGAAGGAGGAGAAATTCCCCAGCGGTTTTAAGAGGTAGCGCCAGCGCACCGAGCGAAAAAAAACACCCGCATAATAGATCAATATTCCGGGCAGTAGAAAGAGATAGTTTGCCTCGCCCAGCGCCTGGCCCATCTCAGCGAAGTCCGTTCGGTAAAGGAAAAGGAAGAGGAAAACTATGGATATCCCTATCCCGAGCCAGAAACGGCGATTCTTAATCAATATTCGCTCCCTATGCCGCTGTTATAGAGTATAGAGCAGAGAGGGATAGCGGCGCAATCATGGGGTGCTCTTGGGGAAATAGACGACCCCTTCCGTAGTCCAGTAGGGCCCCAGGGTCTCTCGATGCAGGAAGTAACCCCACCACCACCCCAGGTCGAAATCTTGATACTCTTCGGGGAACCATATCAGCATGTCGATTCTTTCTCCATCGCCATACTTTTCTAAGTAACTCTCGTCAGCGGGTTCATGGTCTGACCTGACGATAAGCACCGAGCCGCTAGGTTGGTCGATGGAATAATCAACATTCTGATAATCTCTGAAATACCAATGCCAGAGCCAGTAAAGATCCCAGTCGAGGGTGATGGCTATTTCTTTTCCTTCTCCGGTTTCCCCGGCCAGCTCCTCGATCTGGTCCATAATGCGGGGCATATCAGAGGACATCCCGGCATAGAGCAGCATCTGGGGGGGCTCATCGCCCTCCTGGTAGCTCTCCTGGCAGGCGACATGGACACTGAAGGGGAAGAGGAGGAGCAGAGCAAGCACAGTAACCCCCCTTATCGCCCAGACCTTGGCCCCAGTCCAATCGAAGCCTTGGAAAAGTCGGCCGATGAACATTCCACCGAGGAGGATTACAGGGAGGGCGATATGCAGGGAGAGCCAGGGCGGGTTCTCCCACGAAAAGCAAAAGAGGATCAGGCTCAATATCGCCCAGTAGACCAAGAACCGTGAGAAGAGATTCCCCTTTATCGTGTAGTAGATGGCGCCAATAGAGGCGAAGAGCAAAGGCAAGAATTCATAGGTGGCCAAAATCATTGGGTAGTAGAACCCAGGCTGGATAATCCGCGGCTCCGCCCGAACATCAAGCCAGTAATCTACGGAGCCCCAGATGCCACTACCGAAGCCTGAGAGGTTGGTGAAGAAGGTGGTGTAAAGGAGGGTAAAGATGCCATAGAAGATGAGGGCAGAAGTCAGCCAGCGACGCCAGTTCCAGAGAATCCCGATGATTACTGAGATGATGAACAGCAGAGACACGGTGAGCACCTTTGCCCAGTGAGAGCCATCCGGAAGCTCTACCCCTGGGATTAGCTGAATAAATGCAGCAAAAAGGGGCAGCGATAGGGTGCCTATCAGGATCAGATATTCGGCAGGAGCGGAGAGATCCTTCAGGTCAAATCTGTTTCTGACCCGGCTCACTAATTCCTTAGCGGCTATGACGATGAGGAAGAGAGCGACGATGCCTACGGTGATGTAGCTCACCTCCTTGGTGCAGAAGCTGAGGCTCAAAGCAGCAGCACCAATATAGAGGTATCTTGCCTTCCTTTCCTCGAAATAGCGCCACATACAGACGACCAGAAGGAGACTCCAGAAGGCGCTATAGATGTCGTTTCGGGCATAGCGACTGTAGTAGAGGAGCAGGGGGGAGAAGGCGAGGAGGGTCGCTACCGCTAGGCTTCCCCAGCGACCAAGGTAGCGGCGCAGGAAAAATGGGAGCGCCACCAGGGCAGTACCGAAGATGACGGGGAGAAGGCGTGCGGTGAAGTCACTGTCCCCGAAGAGGAAGAAAATCAGGGCGTTCCCATGAAACTGGAAGGGGCCATGCATCATCGGATCATGCGAATAGCCTTGCCCTTGGGCAAAATTCCAGCTATAAACGAGATGAAGGACCTCATCATAGTGGATGGCACGGGCGCCCAGCTCCCAGAGACGCATCACCAGGGCAATAACAATGAGCAAGGCGTAAAGTGCGATCTCCCAGTTCATGCGGGCACGCCCACGGCTAACTAGCGATAGGAAAACATTCCTCGCCTGCTCCACTATTCCTCCCTTACCCTGTAGATGGT
>SOIC01000118.1 GCA_004377275.1 Dehalococcoidia bacterium | reverse complement strand
GAACTCCCGCTCCCATTTTATTTATCCCTTGAGCCAGGGCATCATCGCCCTCAGCTTCTTGCCTACCTCCTCGATCTCGTGCTCCGCCTCGTTGCGCCGGGAGGCATTGAAGCTGGGGCGCCCTGCCTGATTTTCCAGTATCCACTCTCGGGCGAAGGTGCCGTCCTGAATCTCGCAGAGGATCTGCTCCATCTCCTCCCTTACATAGTCATCAATGACCCTCGGCCCCCTGGTGTAATCGCCGTATTCCGCAGTATCGCTCACCGAATAGCGCATATAGCTAAAACCGCCCTGGTAGATGAGGTCAATTATGAGCTTCAGCTCATGGCAGACCTCGAAGTAGGCGATCTCCGGCTGATAGCCAGCATCGACCAGGGTCTCAAAGCCGGTCTTGATCAACGAGGTGACGCCGCCGCAGAGCACCGTCTGCTCCCCGAAGAGGTCGGTCTCCGTCTCCTCGGCGAAGGTGGTCTCCAGCACTCCCGCCCGTGTGCAGCCGATGCCCTTGGCATAGGCCAGCGCCATCTGCTTCGCTTTTCCCGAGGCGTCCTGATGGACAGCAACCAGCGCCGGTGCGCATGAGCCCTCCGTATACAGGCGGCGCAGTATGTGCCCCGGGCACTTGGGGGCGATCATGGTCACATCAATATTAAGAGGAGGGATAATCTGGTTATAGTGGATGTTAAAACCGTGAGCGAACATCAGCATATTGCCCTTTTGCAGCCCTTTTTCGATAGCGCTGTTATAGATCTCGCGTTGCAGCTGGTCGGGGACGAGCATCACGATAATGTCCGCGGCCTTAGCCACCTCATCAGCACTGGCCACCTTGAGCCCCGCCTTGGCAGCAGCTTTCCACGGCTCGCTATTCTTTAGTTCGCCCACCATGACCTGGCATCCGCTGTCCTTGAGGTTCTGGGCGTGGGCATGACCCTGGCTACCAAAGCCGATGATGCCAATGGTCTTATTCTTAATTAAGTCTAGCTTTGCGTCCTTGTCGTAGTAGATTTTGGCCATGATTCGCTCCTTATAGATTTGATATCTCGCTGACGCCTTTCTTCTTTTTAGGGTGGGCGCGCTCCCTCCGGGGCCTCTCCTCCTCCACCAGGATGGGGCCGGCAGCCCCCCGCGTCATGGCTATTCTCCCGGTGCGGGCGATCTCCTTGATGCCGAAGCCTTTGAGCAGGCGAAGCAGCGATTCCACCTTGTCCTCATCACCGCTGACCTCCACTACCACGGAATCGGCGGAGACATCCACAATATTGGCCCTGAAGATGTCCACAATCTGGATGATCTCGCTCCTGGTGGCCGGGGTAGCCGTAACCTTGATCAGCGCTAATTCCCGCGCTACCATACTATCTTCAGTGATGTCGGTAACCTTGACCACATCGATGAGCTTATCGAGCTGCTTTCTGACCTGCTCCACTGAGCTAGCGGTGCCATCGACCACGATGGTCATCCGCGAAATGCTCGCCAGCTCGGTGTGCCCCACGGCAATGCTCTCGATATTGAAGCCACGCCTGCGGAAAAGGCTGGCAACCCGGTTTAGCACCCCGGGCTTGTCTTCCACCAAGGCTATTAAGGTATGCTTGGCCATTACTATACTCTAACCTCCTCCCTAGGATATTCCAGGATCTCGGCAAGGGCAGCACCCGGGGGCACCATCGGGTAAACGTTCTCCTCAGGCTCAATCTGAAAGTCGATGAGGAAGGGCCCCTGGTGTGCCATGGCCCGCTCAATGGCACTGGTCACCATAAGCTTGTCCGTTACCCTCTCGGCGGCGATGCCATAGGCCTCGGCGACCTTGACAAAGTCGGGGCCGCTGAGGGGTGTGGCGACATAGCGACGCTGGTAGAAAAGCTCCTGCCACTGTCTCACCATCCCCAGGAAACTGTTATTGAGGATCGCTATCTTGACGGCGAGGTTCTCCTGAGCGATCGTGCCCAGCTCTTGAATTGTCATCTGAAACCCGCCATCGCCGGCGATGCACCAGACGGTCTCCTCAGGGCATCCCACCTTGGCACCCATCGCTGCAGGCAGCTCAAACCCCATCGGCCCCAGGCCACCGGCGGAGACTATTGTATTGGGCCTGTCATACTGGAAGTAGTGAGCGGCCCACATCTGGTTCTGCCCTACCCCGGTCACGATGATGGCATCGCCCTGGGTCACCTCATGGATCTGGCGCACCACATACTGGGGGAGGATGCTCTCCGTCTCCCGGATCGCAGTTGAGGGGTGCTCCCTTTCCCACTCCTCGATCTGGGAGACCCATTCAACATGGTTCTGGGTGATGATCTTCCCATTGAGCACCTCGAGAATATTCTTCACATCGCCAACGATGGGAACATCCACGCGCACATTCTTCCCGATCTCCGCAGGGTCGATATCAATATGGATGACCTGGGCATGAGGAGCAAAGCTCGACACCTTTGCCGTAGCCCGGTCATCGAACCTCATCCCAATAGCGATGATGAGGTCCGCTGCATCCACCGCCATGTTGACATGGGCTAGGCCATGCATCCCCAGCATGCCGAGGCTCAAGACATGCGACTCGGGGAAGGAGCCGAGCCCTAAAAGGGTGGTGACCACCGGTATCTGAGCCTTCTCCGCCAGCTCCTTGAGCTCTACCGAAGCCCCAGATATTAACACACCCCTACCGGCGATAATCAGCGGGCGCCTTACCTCGTTTATGAGCTTTGCCGCCTTCTTTATCTGTGCCGGGTGACCGTGAAATGTGGGTTTGTAGCCCCTCAGATTCACCCTATCGGGATAGTGGAACTCCGCCTCCTCGATGAAAACATCGCGCGGTACATCGATGAGAATAGGCCCCGGCCTCCCCGTGCTCGCGATATGGAAGGCCTCCTTAACCAC
>SOIC01000156.1 GCA_004377275.1 Dehalococcoidia bacterium | reverse complement strand
CTGGGCACTGTCCTGCTTGACAGTGAAGGTTGTGTCACCGATTACCTGCTCGACTACTACCGGCCGAGGGCAGCGGGTGGCGTCGGCCTGGTCATCGCTCAATGTGCCTCGCCGAACGCGGAGGCCAAAGCGCTTTACTCACTGGGTATCTATGATGATAAATTTGTCCCCGGCCTGAAACAGCTTTTTCAGGTAATACACCAGGAGGGCGCTAAGGTCGCTGTCCAGTTGATGCATCCCGGCCTGCTGATCGTAGCCGGTGGCTTCCTTGCACCAGGCGTGCCGGTAAAGGTGCCATCAATAACCTCCTGGATGACCGGTGATTTGCCCTATACGGAGGTCAGTGAGGATGATATCGACGGCTATGTGGAGGACTACTCGGAGGCGGCGCGCCGGGCCAAGGAGGCGGGCGCCGATGCGGTGGAGCTGCACGCCTGTCACGGTTGTCTTATAGGCGGTTTCATGTCCCCGCTCATGAATTTGAGGACGGACCGGTACGGTGGCAGCGAGGAGAACCGGATACGTTTTCCCCGCCGGACACTGGAGCGGATCAAGGAGAAGCTGGGTCAGGATTTTCCGGTAATAGTGAGAATCAGCGCTAGCGATGATGTTCCCGGTGGGGTCACCATAGATGAGGCGATGCGCCAGGCGGCTACGCTGGAGGAGGCGGGCGCCGACGCGTTCCACGTATCCGCAGGACTGGAGTATCTAACCGGACTCAATATACCCTGCTATACATATCCCGAGGCCCCTATACTACCCCTGGCGGAGAAGATAAAAAGCGCAGTCAAGGTGCCGGTTATAGCAGTGGGCAAGATAAGTCCGGAACTGGCAGAGCAACGAATCGCAGAAGGTAGGGTGGACTTTGTCGCCTTGGGCCGCCCACTGCTCGCTGACCCCGAACTGCCCAACAAGCTGCGGGAGGGTCGACGGGATGAAGTCCGCTGGTGCCTGCATTGCAATAATTGTGTGACACTCAAGCTGCCATTGTCTTGCACGGTAAACCCGTGGTTGTATCGAGAGAGCATCCCCCTCCCCCCACCGGTGGAAAAGCCGAAAAAGGTGGTGGTGGTCGGCGGCGGGCTGGCCGGCATGCAGGCAGCGGCGCTACTGGCTCAGCGGGGACATAACGTCTCTCTCTATGAGAAGAGCAACGTGCTTGGGGGACAGTGGAATATCGCTGCGGCGGTGCCGGGTAAGGAAGGATTTGCCGATTTCACCGACTACTTGAAGCGTTCCCTGGATAAGGCCGGTGTCCCGGTTACACTGGGCACCGAGATTACCAAGGAGCAGGTGCTGGCGATGAAGCCCGATGTGGTGGTAGTGGCCACCGGAGCCGTGCCCCTGGGACTGGATATACCGGGCGCTACAAGCAAGAACGTGGTGCAGTCAAACGATGTCTTCATGGGTAAGGTGGAGGCGAAGGGAAAGGTAGTGGTTGTCGGTGCACGCTTCAACGCTATAGAAGTGGCCATAATGCTGGCGGAGCAGGGGAAACAGGTGAGTATCGTTAGCCGGGGTAAACTTGGTGGAAAGAAGGGACCGCAGAACACTTTCGTCTTCAAGACATTGGCCAGGCAGCTCCTGGAACTGGGTATACCCTTATACCTGAATACCCCGGTGCTGGAGATTACCGAGGGCAGTGTGGCAATCGGTTGGGAGGGGGAAATCCTTTTCCTGCCGGCGGACACCGTAATACTGGCAATGGGCGCGCAGTCGGAGAATAAGCTGGCGCAAGAGCTTAAAGGCTTGGTGCCGGAGGTATACAAAATAGGCGACTGTGAAAAGCCCCGCGATGCCTCCTCCGCAACATTTGATGCGGCAAGGGTGGCGGAGAAGATTTAGGCCAATTGGTTATATCGCCAAGGCGGCACGGTAACCGTCCTCAACGGCTCCGTGTATCAGGCGCAGCTCGGAGCAGTCACCGACAAGATGAATCTGGGGGACCTTGCCCTCTATCTGCTGCGAGAGCGCCTGGTTAGGCTCCATGCCCCCGGCCAGAACCACCGTATCCGCGGCGATGGCCTGTTTCTTCCCTTCACTATCGGTAATGTTCACACCGTGGGGAGTTATCTCCTCGAAATCCACATTCTTGAGAATGGTGACCCCCGCCTCGCGAAGACGCGGTAAAAAATTCCACCGCCTCCCTATCGCCATCTCTATAGCCATATCCGTACTACTTTCCAGAATGGTCACCTCCCGACCCCTCTCCACTAAAAACTTCGCCAGCTCACAGGCAACCATGTCACCGCCGATGATAGCGACCCTTTTCCCCAGGGGCATCCAGTATCCTGTCAGCCGCCTCAACGATGGTACGCTCAATAGGCCCGGCATCAGGGCACTAGCCAGAAACAGGGCCCTCTTCTGCCACCACGAGAGCTTTTCAGACGTGCCACTCACCATCTGCCGCAGGTCCTTACCGCTGAGGACACTGGGCAGAGCAGCCCCGGGAATCTGAGGGGTTGTGAGGTTTCCTCCCAGGGCCAGGATGACCACATCCGGCTTGATATCCTCGATCAGCGCCGGGGTAACCTCCACCCCAAGCTTGACCGTTATCGGCAGCTTCCCCATCTGGGCTATCAGGTAGTTGAGGAAGTCCTCGTTGTCTGCATTGGCAACAGAGGCAAACACCAGTGAGCCACCCAGCCGGCGCCCCTTATCACAGATGGTTACATCATGCCCTCGCAAAGCCGCCACCCTGGCGGACTCCATACCCCCGGGGCCGCCACCGACCACCAGGACCTTCTTCGGTTGCTTCGCCGACTCGATCCTAAGCTCGGCCTCCTTGCCGGCAGCCGCATTCACCGCGCAGAACACCGGCTCACCCCAGAAAGCCTGGGAAACGCAGTGGTAGCATAGGATACATGGCCTGATATCTTCCATTTTCCCCGAGGCAACCTTGTGGGGGTATTCGGGGTCGGCCAGGATCGCCCGTGCCATGGCAATGAAGTCCGCCTTGCCCTGGCGCAGCACCTCCTCGCCAAGCTCAGCACTGATCCGGCCCACGGCGATCACCGGGATATTGACCACCTTTTTGATCCCTTGGGCTAAGGACACCAGGTTGCCTGGCGGGTAAACTATCGGTGCGTCATAAAAACCGCCCCTAATGCCCCCGTAACCGCTTACGTTGATGGCAGCCACCCCCGCTTCCTCGAACATGCGCGCCAGCTCTGTACCCTCCTCGGTGGTAATGCCGTCCTCGAGCCCGAACTCCCGGCCATCCATCCGGATCCACACCGGATAGTCCGCCCCCACTCTATCCCTGACCGCCTTGACCACCTCCAGCACTATCCTCGCCCTGTTCTTGAGGACTCCGCCGTATTCATCGGTACGCTTATTGCAGGAACGGGAGAGGAACTCGCTGAGGAGGTATCCATGGGCAGCGTGTATCTCCACTCCATCGATGCCGGCTTCCTTCACACGTCTTGCCGCCTCACCGAATTTTTCTACGATCTGGTGGATCTGCTCCACTGTTAGCTCCACAGACTCCAGCTTAGCGGGCATATTGGCGAAGCGCGCCGCGAGCCGGGGGATCTCCACCGCTCCCATGTCCTGCATCGCATCGCCCATCGGTATCGAACCGGCGGACGAACTCACCGGCTGGCGACCATGGCACATGTCTTCCGTGGCAATCTTGCCGCCGCGCTGCAGCTGGATGGCGAGCTTGGCGCCATGGCGGTGGACGGCTTCAGCCATTTCCTTTAAGCCGGGGATAAACTTGTCATCGGAGAGGCCCAGCTGGCCGGGGAGAACCTTCCCATCGGGATGATCGATGGCACCGATCCCCATGACGATGAGCCCCACACCACCCTTCGCCCGCTCTTCATAGAAATCCTTTATTCGGTCATCGACAAAGCCATCCTCCCGTTCAAGGCTGGTACCCATTGCGGACTGCACAATCCGGTTCTTGAGCTCCATTTTCCCGATGCGCCCGGGCTCGAGTAACTTCCTAAATCGCGGAGTGACAGCCATCGACAAACCTCCTCTTTGCCTGTTTGCTAAATGACGCGATTGATTCAATGATGGAATCTTTTACCGTTTAGGTGCTGCTACATAGTAAAGCAATTCAGTGCTAATCAGCAACCACAGGCTCAAGGGAACAAGCAGAGTATGATCCCGTTCAGGTGAATAGTTGACAGCCTGCCTGTATTAGGAGACGCTCTTTCACTTTTCATAGCGAAGCTCGTCCCGAGCGAAACATTTTCATCGTCACTATGAACGGAGCGAAGCAGTCTTACCGTAGCATGCCTATCCACCCACCATCCCTGAGATTGCTTTAGCACTTCGTGCCTCGTAATGATGGCGATAATGGGCTAATAGTGATGTGTCATCAGTATAAATAGGTTGACAATAGCGAGCGCGTGTGATATAAGCTAAACCGATTCATTGCTACGATAAACAAACCAATAGGGTACTTCGCTGTTTAATGTGCAACTAGCACGCTAAGGTTGTTTATTGCAGGGTGAAAAAGCAGATAAAACATGCCCGACATAGCGGCTGAAAAGCAACTCAAGGTTCTCTCTCCCGGCAAAATCGGTGGGCTGGAGCTGCGCAACCGAATTATTCGGTCTGGCTGTTTCGAGGGGATGTGTCCCGGCGGATTCCCCTCTGATCCATTGCTGGAGCACCACCGGGAGGCCGCAGCCGGTGGCGCTGCAATGACTACCGTGTCCTATTGCTCGGTTTCCTTCGACGGTCGCGGCTTTGACTCAGAGATGTGGATGCGTGAAGAGATCGTGCCAGAGCTACGGAGACTGACGGATGCTGTGCATTTGGAGGGTGCTGCCGCCTCCATACAGCTCGGACATTGCGGTTACTTCTCGAGCAAGTCTGTGATCGGTCGCCGACCACTTGGCGCTTCCCGCAAATTCTGCACCTTCCGCTACGCCTTTGCACAAGAAATGACCGAGGAGGAAATTACAAGGGTAACGGAAGACTTCGGGAAAGCGGCTACCCTGGCCATCAAGGCCGGGTTCGACGCTGTGGAGATTCACGCTGGGCATGGATACCTTCTCAGTCAGTTTCTCTCTCCGTACACCAATCGGCGACAGGACCGCTATGGGGGGTCCCTGGAGAACCGCATGCGTTTTCCCGCCTCGGTTATAAAACACGTTCGAGAGACCGTTGGGGCCGATTTCCCGATTTTGATAAAGATGAACCTTAGAGATGGTTTCAAGGGTGGCCTAGAACTGGACGAAGCTATCGAGGTAGCCAAGCGATACGAGGCGGAGGGAGCTAGCGCTCTTATCCCAAGCGGCGGATTCACCGCTAAGACGCCATTCTATATGATGCGGGGAAGGATACCGCTCAAGGAGTGGATCCACGGTCCGAAAAGTCTGTTGGAAAAGGTAGGCCTACTACTGTTTGGCAGCATCTTAGTTCAAACTTATCCCTTTGAAGAGCTGTTTTTCATGGAGGATTCCCTAAAAGTGAGAGAGGCGGTGAGTATTCCTCTAGTTCTTATCGGGGGCATCTGCTCCATCGACAATATGGAAAAGGCCATGCAGGAAGGCTTTGACTTCGTACAGATAGGCCGGGCCCTTATCCGGGATCCTGATCTGGTACGGAGAATAGAGAGGGGTGACTGGCAGGAATCGCAATGTGATCACTGTAACAGGTGCGTTGCGGAAATGGAAAATGGCGGGGTGTGGTGTGTGTCTAAGGTAAAAGGTCAGTATAAAGGATAAACGAATAGTGGTAATCCAGAATATTAATGATAATGGATTATCCTAAACAGGGGGTAAGAAAATGGAAGCGGTTGCAAGTGAAAACATAGTAAAGGGTTTAGTAGAAATAGTCGGGCAAAAGTATGTGCGAGCAGATGATGTCATTAGATGGACTTACGCAATAGAGGATTTTGCCGGTACCTTCTTTCATCCCTTATCCGATAAATATGGGCCTCCGGATATAGTGGTCAAACCTCACTCCGCCGAGGAAGTCTCCAAAATTCTTAAACTGGCAAACACGCATAAGATTCCGATAATTGCCAGAGGAGGAGGCTCGGATATGACCGGCGCCGCCACCCCTCTTAAGAAGAAGGGCGGCATAATCCTCGATATGACAGATATGAACCGTGTCCTCGATTTTCAAGAAGGATTAAACGCGGTGAGAGTTCAGCCTGGAATAAGGTGGGGGGAACTACACCATGAGCTGGCCAAAAAGGGGGTTACTGCTGGCCTTCAGGGGCCCCATGGTTTCCTTGGAGCTACCCTGGGAGGGGGTATTGGTGGTAACTGCTTCTCGATAAACAGCCCGAAATATGGATGGCTAAATGAGAATATTCTAAATCTGCAGGTAGTTCTACCAAACGGGGATATTATAGAGACCGGCTCTTTAGCCAATACCAAGGTAAAGGATTGGTATTACAGATACTGCAATGGTCCCGACCTGGTAGGCATATTCTTAGGAGCGGCCGGATCATTCGGGGTAATAACGGAATTCACTCTTAGAACATATCCAATCCCCGAGTACTCCGCTACCCTTGCCTACTCTTTTCCAGATACAGATTCCGAGATTAAATTTGTATTCAAGCTGGAATGGTACGGTTATGTCACTGATTTATGGGGTATTGCTTTTTTCACCCTTCCTGATTCTCTGAAAAGGATACTTGCACCGCTTGTGGGAGAGAGGGATCTTGCCATTTTTGCAACCGAGGCCTATGACAAAGACATATTTAAAGCACAGAAAAAGGCCATAGACAAAATGGCAAAAGAATTCAACGGTATAGCTATACCAGTGGAAGGCATCTGTCGCGCTCTGGGCATATCCATAATTAATCAGACAGAGTGGATGGGAGGAGGAATATTTGGCAAAGTCATGGGGCCAAATGGCAGTGACACCTGTTCCATAGCCCATCTTCCTCAATGGCAGAGAGTGGTGGGGAGTGCATTGGAAATCATGAAAGAGAACGAAGACGCGTTAAGCGGCTCTATACCTTTAATAGGGGCGGATCACTTCTTCCTTTTCGCTCAACTTCTTGGTAGAGGTGGAGTTGCCAATACATTTGCAATGACGCCCGCTGACTTCATGGATCCTGAAAATCTAAAAAAAGCTCAAGACTTATATCAAGCAATAGTGGAGTCCTACATGGACACCGGTGTTACAGCGCTTTACCGAATCGGCAAAGAGAGTCAATTTCTAACTAAAAGATTTAAGCCAGAATATATTTCGTTCATGAAAGCGATTAAGAAAGCCCTAGATCCGAACAATATAATGAACCCAGGGGTCCATGGGCTTGGCCTAGAGGAAGAAGAATGAGAATTGAGAAATACAAACAAGAAATATGGACATGTAATCATTGTGCTATGTGCACAGGAACTGTAAGTGATGAAGGTGGATTTTATAAAACCTGTCCCACTTATGAACAGCTTAGGTTCGAAGATAGCTCAGCCAGAGGCCACAATATAATGGCTTTTTATCTATTAGAGGGATCGCTGAAATACTCCAAAGAGGTCGCCGATTGTGTCTATAATTGCACTACGTGTGCCTCGTGCGAAGAGATATGTAAACCTATGAGCAATATGATAGTTCAAATGGGCGGAAGTGCCCTCAAGACTATGCTGCCTAGAATACTGAGCCCGCTTGGGGCAGAGCTTGAGGCACTTCAGTCGGTCGCTATTATGGAAGCGATGCGTGCCGATTGCGTTGACCTCGGTCTTCAGCCAGAGCCACTTAAGAAAACGGCTGAAAGCATCGAGAAAAACCACAATCCTTATGGAGAACCCCATGCAAACAGGACGAAATGGGCAGAAGGCCTCGATATACCCGAAACCGCTGACACCGTTCTCTTCGTGGGCTGTAGCACAGCTTACCGGAGACAGGAGATAGCCAAGGCAACTGTAAAAATACTGAAACGCGCTGGTATCAAATTTGCGGTTCTGCCAGACGAATGGTGCTGCGGTTCGATACTGCTCAGGAACGGAAATGTAGATATCGCAGAGAAGATGATCGAGCATAACGTGGAGCTGCTAAAGGAAAAGAAGGTTAAAAGGCTTGTTACCTCTTGTGCTGAAGGTTACATGGGAATAAGTAAGGACTGGCCACAGTTGGCTGGAGAGTTACCGTTCAAGGTTATGCATATAAGCGAGTTACTGGCCGAGCTGATTTCAGGTAGAAAGATCAAGTTCAAGAAGCCGGTTAACTTAAGAGTAACCTATCACGACCCATGCCATCTGGGAAGGGAAATGGATATCTACGATGAGCCGAGAGCAGTTTTAAAAGCGATCCCAGGGCTTGAGCTGGTGGAGATGTATCCCACCATGCACGCGGCATGGTGCTGCGGTGCCGGTGGGGGGGTAAAAATCTCTAACCCGGATCTGGCATTAGAAATTGGAGCTGCGAAGATTCCATTTATAAAGGAAACCGGTGCAACCGTTCTAGCATCGGCATGCCCGTTCTGCAAAACACATTTCATCGATGTAATCGATAGGGCGAAAGAGCCGATCGAGGTTAAGGATATAACTGAACTGGTTGCCGAAGCTATGGGGGTATAAATATGGTAGAGATAACGGATATCCTGGACGAACTAGAGAAAGTGAAGCTGGCGCCAATTCTAATACCGGTTTTGAAGATGTCAGACCCATTGATGGGCGCTCTACCAAAAGGATCACTGAAAGATATGATGGCCCGCAAGGGAACGCAGGACAGTCTGGTTAAAACAGTAGAAGGCCTGGCACCTTTGTTTCCCGCCTTGATTAGATTTGCCGGACATATGGCTGAATCTAAACTTGCAACCAGTTATTTATCTTTATTGGCAAATATAGCAACACCGATCATGAAGCCACTGAATCCAGTTATGGCAAGGATGGTGGTACCATCGGTCGGCCCATCGCTTAAACTGACAAATGCCTTGATCCCCGTATTACCCGCAATGGTAGGGGTCTATGATATATTCTTGAGACTGGAAGTATCAATCGAAAGGATATTTCGCGGCAGCAAGAGCAAATGAGCCACGGGGGCCATGAGCCTTCCCCTAAAGCTGATACCATCTTAAAATAGCTAACCAAGCTGCCTCCATACCCGCTAGGCTGGTCTGGTGATTTAAAACCTGTGGTGCGATCTGCGGTTTTTTACTGATTGTCTCCTTCGGGCTGCCACCTGCCTTATCACCAATAGAAACAGTACCAAAGGACCCTTCAGGCTTGTGCTATTCGGCTAGGGCGATAAAGTAGCTTCGTCCCGGTGGTGATACAGTTTGATGACGCTTAGTCAAACAACCTGCTCAATGGGGGCTTCCGCATAATTAGGAGGTAGTCAGCATCGTGTCAAGGAAGGCTCTGAATGCCTCGGGTCCGGAGTAGCGGAACTTGAACCCGGTCGCTTTATGCACCTTCTCCGTGTTGACAACTATGGGGTATTTAAGAATCTCCACACCACCCGG
>SOIC01000023.1 GCA_004377275.1 Dehalococcoidia bacterium | reverse complement strand
ACTGAGGTTTATGCTATTGGGGATTGCACGGGGCCCGGTGATGCTGCATCAGCAGGCTCCGAAGCGTCCAGGATAGCGGCTAAGCTGTAAGCATTGGACACCATAATCAGAAGTTAAATGGTCGGGGTTTTGTATTTAAGAAGACCAAAAAACACGATATAGACACCCTGATTCACTATCTAATTAATAGGCTCTCTGGGTGCTTGCATACCCTCGGTTCTCTTGACTTTAAGTAAACACTGTCATAAACTCTACGAACGCAAAGGATCGACATTAATACAAGGAGTTGTAATCATGATGGAAACAATCAGCTTAGAGATCGTGGAAAATATTGCGGATATACGACTCAATCGCCCCAAAAAACGTAATGCCATTAACCTGGAGCTCATGCTGAGTTTAATTACAGCGGCCAAGCAACTTAAGGCAAACAAACAACTGCGTGCCATAGTGTTGTCCGGTAATGGCGAGGCTTTCTGTGCAGGAATGGATTTCGGGATCTTTACGGATATGCTAAGCGGGAAAATCACTGCGGATAGCACTGGCTTTGAAGATCTCAGCGAACAGGGTGCGAATAAAGGTCAGCAAATGGGCTGGTTATGGCAGGAGATACCAGTACCTGTGATCGCGGCAGTACATGGGGCCGCCTTGGGGGCTGGCCTCAATATCGCACTTGGTGCAGATATTCGAATTGTCACGCCAGATGCCAAGCTTGGCTTGTTAGAAATCACGTGGGGATTCTTGCCGGATACATCAGCAACGCAATCGCTGCAACGCCTGGCTAACCTGGACCGCATCAAGGAGTTAATATTTACTGGACGCCTCTTCAGTGGCCAGGAGGCTTATGAATACGGGCTGGCCACCGAGCTGGCTGATTCACCGCATGAGCGAGCATTGGAAATGGCAACAACCATTGCCGGCCAAAACCCTGACGCCATCCGTAGAGCAAAAGATATGCTCAATAAATTGTCATTCCTCTCCGTAGAAGAAGGATTAGCACTTGAAGCAGAACACTGTCGGTCACTGCTTGGCTCCCCCAACCAGCTCGAAGCAGCTGCCGCTCGATTTGAAAAGCGTGCTCCTAGGTTCTCCGATCCCCAATACTTATCCTGACACCAAACACCCACAATCGCTCCGTCGTCGGGTCAGCATGCCTGGCGTGGGGGCAAGCGAAAGGAGGTAGCGATGGCAGGTTATGAGGGGAAGCTCCCAGAGATCAATCTGACCACCGGCGCCACAAAAACTTCCACGGTGGATAAGGAGACGCTCCGCAAGTTCATCGGGGGCAGCTTGCCCGACTTGTCCAGTACCCCATTGCCGCCGAGGTTTTCGAAATAGTACTCGTGGAGGCGCATCCCGTTGAACTCGAAACCGAATCGGCGAGGAAGTCGCTTACCCGCGCTGTGGGGCACGCCCAGTACCTAGGTCTGCACCAACTTCATGGTTATCGCCTCAGGCTCGCAGACGACGGCACACAGGCCGCAGCCAAAGCACTTACCCTCATCGATCGTGGCCTTGAGCTTCTTGGACGGGGGAGAATCCTTCATTTCTATGGCCTCGAAGAAGCACCGCTCCACACAGTCCTGGCAGCCGGTACAGAGATCCTGATCCACCTCGGCGCGAAAACGGCTCTTCTCCAGTATCTGTTCTATAGTACCGACCTCGATGCCGATAGCGAAGATGTCACAGCAGTCTCGACAGCAGTTGCATATTGCGGTCAGCCGCCGCGATACGCCAGAGGCCCAGGTGTGAATCAGGCCTGCTTCCTCCGACTCACCGGCAATGGCGATGGCCTCTTCCGCAGAGAGGCGGCGGCCGGCGCCCCGGTTTATGGCATATTCCGCTCCGCGGTTAAATTGCAGGCAGACGTCAAGCGGGAGATCGCACTTCCTAATCGACCTGCGGCAGGTACAGGAAACCACGGCGACCGGGTCTGCTCCTCTGATCAGCTCCCTAATGTCCTCCTCGGGCAGAAGCTCACCGAGGTCCGGGCTGCGCTCCATGGCCTTCCAGGCAGGAAGCACCTTGATGAACTGCACATACGAGTCTCCGAGCCCGCCGGCCATGGTCTGGAGCCACTCACCATCCCGAAACTCCTTCCACAGGTCAAGAAGCTCGGTATCGATCCATTTCTCCGCGCTCGATAGGTTGGAATCGTGCAGCTGCGTCATATCGCGGGCGAAGCAGAATAATCCCTTGCTTGTGCGGATGACCAGTCCCCGCTCCATAAACTCCTGTAGTTTTCGCTGCACTGCCTCTTCGTCCAGCCCCGATTTTTGGGCCAGTTCAGCGGGCTCCGCCGGCAGTTCGAGCAGCAGTTTCCCCTCCTCGGGGGTCACCAGCTTCTGCAATACGCGACGAAAACGCTCTGAGATGGGGTATTTCAGCCTCGCCATCAATTCGGTGTAGACATCGCTTGTTTTAATATTGACCTCCTTCATCTCTGTCGCCTTCTCTTCGCTTTCGCAGGCCTGGGCTTCGTGTCCCGGGCCTGCTTCTTGCCCAGCGCCCGCTTCATCCGAAACCAGGACGGCGTGCGATATCCTTTCATAGCCCTACCACGATCTCCAGTAGTGTATTCCCCCCTGCTGGAGCTTGCGCCGTAGTCATATCGATCCTGGCGGCCTTTACCCTGAGGAGGAGCGCTTCCGGCTAGCGGTCGTTTTTATTCTTTATAGCTTCTTTTCTAGGCTGACACCATTCCCTCGCGGGGTACCGCCGATATCTTCCCCTTCTCCGGTACGTACCATGGCGATGGGTACCACCAATCCCCTGGCTCGGCGACCCCGTCCTCAATGAGTATGTGCATCAGGTTATATGGGATGGCCATCAGGCACAGCCCTCCGGGGTGCCCCGATGTCTGGTGGCAATTATACAGCCCCTCGATGGGGGTGCGGTAGCGTGCCATCTCGGGGATGGGGCTGTTGG
>SOIC01000035.1 GCA_004377275.1 Dehalococcoidia bacterium | reverse complement strand
CCTGGAAGGCGCTGTCCGGTGAAATACTCACTGTATGGTAAAAGCCATCTGCACTGTGAGGGTTATCTCGGTCTCCCCGGGGCTGATGGGAGTGGTGGGGACACTGCCCCCTTCAGCTGCCATTAACCCATAATCCCGGTAAATAGGGGCGAAGCCACCGCCCTCCGAGATGTAGAATGGGTTTCCTAGCTGGATGCCGGAAAGATCGGCCAATTGCTGAGCCTTATCTATGGCATCGGCTACCGCTTCAGCCCGTGCCTCAACATAATACTGCGAGGGGTCATCAACAGTGAAGCTCACCCCCTGGATTCGGATGAGGTCCCCGCCGGCTTTAGCTACCGCATCGATATTGACACCGGTAGCATCGATGTCCCCGATCTTGACGGTCACCGTATTAGTCACCCGGTAGCCGAGCAGGATCTCCTGGCCGTTGTCCGTCCACCTAGCGCCCGAAACTCGAAACTCTCAACACCTCCAGCGCCAATGGCCTCTGAGGAGGACTAGAATTTGCTTTCTACCAGTTCAAAGAGTTCGTCATCGAACTGAGCCTGCCATGCATAGCCTGTGGTAGGGTTGGACTCCAGAGATAAGAGGAAGCTGTCGACCAACCTCCACCATCATCGCCTCAGCGGTTTGTACACCTGAATCACTGGGGATCATCTCCTGGTTCATCATATCCCACACCTCATCCATGGTCGCTTGAAAGACCTCCCCTTCCTGAACTCCAATCCACGCCGTATGGCAGGTTATGACCTCATTGACTGCCTGCCCCGACCTATCACCATAGCCGGCATGATGGCACTGGAACTCAAACTCAAAGACCCAGCAAGAGGGACAAAACATTGCGTGGGTTTCCACCAGCCAGAGGGTCTCCTCTATGCCATCAAAGGTGAAGGTCGGGCTATTCCTCAAGTAGTTTTCAGCTATTTCCCTGCTCTCCTCTTCGGTCACCGGCGTAAGCCCGTCGTCCTGGCCCCTTTGACTCAATGCATAGGCTAGCGCCCCCGACAATGCGCCCACCAGAATTAATACGATGGCTATAAACGACCACTTTTTCATTTTGTCGCTTCCTTTTATGACCATTTAACTTTTTAAAGCCCCCTCACCTCCTCTCCTTCGTCTCTGCCACAGAACTACTGTCGCCCCACCCAATACCACCACCACTCCCAACAGGGCTAGCTCGAGCTCACTCACCGGCCAGACATGTTCTTCGCCCTCAGCAGGCACTCCACCCGTGTCTGAGACCTCGCCATCCTCACCATCCATGAGAGTGCCTTGTTGGGCAGTTCTCTCCTCAATAAGTCCTCCCTTAAAGAGGTGAGTGGCATCACCGGCGAAGACAAACACCAGTAGCAGCGCGGCTACGGCGGTGGCGACGCGCAGCACCCCAAAAGACCAGACGGCAGCGGGCAGCGGTTTTGGCGCCGCCTTAGCGATGGCGAAGGAGCGCGGCGGCGAAACCATCGTCACCCGGTGAAGCAGATTCACCGTCGCCCTGAGGGATTCAAGTTCCCGACGGCATGCCTGGCACCCCTCGAGGTGGCTTTCCATCCCTTCTCTATCCGAAGGGCCGAGCTGCCCATCGATATATGGGGAAAGCATCCCCTGTACTCTCTGGCACTCGCTTTTTCTCTTAAACATCTCTAATAATAAAGACGAAATCTCTAGGGAAAAAGTTCCCGACGTTGCTCCAGATGATGGCGAAGCCTGGCCCTCCCCCGGTTGATCCTGGACTTCACCGTTCCCAGGGAGCTACCGGTGACCTGGGCGATCTCCCTGTAATCGAGCCCCTCGATATCGCGGAGAATGACCGCCAGACGCTGGTCGGGAGGGAGAGCGGCCAGCGCCCTCTTGATCTCCTCCCCCAGTTCTCGGCGCATGGCAAAGTCCTCAGGGGAGGGCTGGTCGGCTTCGAGCTCAAGAGGCAAGCTGTCTATGGAAGTAGCGGGGCGACGGCGAAGTGAGCGAAGCTGGTCTCGGCAGGCGTTGGCGGCGATGCGATACAGCCATGCCCTGAAGCTGCCACCCCTGAACTTGCCGATGCCCCGAAAAGCGGAGAGAAAGGTATCCTGAGAGGCATCTTCAGCAGCCGAGGCGTTACCCAGCATCCTTAGAGAAAGGTTATACACCTCCCTTTGATACCTCTCTACAAGCTGATTAAAGCAGTCGAGGTCGCCCTCTTTAGCGCGCTTGATAAGCTCGTCCTCTTCCATAGTGGCACATTCTACCAGACCTGTGGCTTTAGTCCAAGCTGGGGCGGCTAGCAGAGACTCGCTAGATAGGTTATAATAAAAAATGATGAGGCCTACCGTTCGTGAAATAATAAGCACCCTTTTAATAGCACTGATTATCTTCCTTGGAGTGCAAGTCACAGTGGAGAGCCGTGTGGTGGAGGGTCTCAGCATGGAGCCCAGCCTTCACAATGATCAACGCGTACTGGTCATTAAGGCATCCTACTGGTTCGGCGATCCCCAGCGGGGAGATGTCATCATATTTGACCACCCAGAGGACCCGGGCCGCACGATTATAAAGAGGGTGATCGCGTTACCGGGGGAAGAGGTGGAGATAAAGGATGGCCAGGTTTATATCACCGATATCAACGACGATACCTTCATACTAGATGAGCCCTATATCAATGAGGAGCCCAACTATACCTATGGCCCCCGGGTGGTGCCCGAGGACGAGTACTTCGTTCTCGGTGACAACCGCAACCACAGCACCGACTCCCATAGTTGGGGGATGCTGCCCGGTGACAACGTCATCGGTGAGGCGTGGCTTCTCTACTGGCCTCTAAGCGAGTGGCACCTCATCTCAGGCTGGTGCTATAGCCAAGATCAATGAGAAGACCTTTATCCCCACCCCGATCTTGTCAGGGACACGGCGAGAAGGTATTTCGGGGTACGTTGTTGTCCAGTGAAAATGTCACC
>SOIC01000161.1 GCA_004377275.1 Dehalococcoidia bacterium | reverse complement strand
ACCGAGGCGATGGTTCAGGGGTTACCGGTGGTGGAATACTCCGCGGATGGAATCGCCAGAGAAGTAGAGGCACTGTGGAAAAGCGTTTCTGCAGCATTGGGCAGCTAGTATGACGGTCACCATCATCTATGACAATGTGGCATACACGGAAGGTCTCAGAGCTGACTGGGGTTTCTCCTGTCTGGTAGAAACGGACAATGTTAGAATTCTCTTTGACACCGGGGCCAATGGTGCCACGCTTCTCTACAATATGGAAAAGCTCAACATCTATCCCAGCTCCATCGATAAGGTCTTTATTTCTCATGCCCATCGGGATCATACTGGTGGGCTCAATGACTTCCTTGAGGTGAATAAACGGGCTAGAGTGTATCTTCCCAGTTCAATAGCGAAAACCTATGGTTTGGACAGGGTAGTTAGCGTTGCAGGACCGATTCAGATACATGAAGGTGTTTTCTCAACCGGCGAACTAAAGGGCATAGAGCAATCCCTTGTGGTTAACACAGCGAAGGGGCTGGCAGTGATTGCGGGGTGTTCCCATCCCGGGGTAAGCGCCATTTTAACGGCGGCTTCGAGATGGGGGAAGGCTTATGCCCTCATCGGCGGGTTACACGGATTCAGGGAGTTTGAGCTGCTGCGAGATTTAGGGCTAGTTTGTGCCTGTCACTGTACCCAATTCAGGTCAGGAATAGAAAAATTCTGTAACGAGAAATATAATAGTGGCGGAGCGGGAAGAACGCTCCAGCTATAATTGGAGGAGGGTAGCGATGCCGATTTATGACTACAGGTGCCGAGAATGCGGCAGGGTGTCTGAAGTATTTGTACGCACCTCGACTGGTGAAGTGAGATGCCCCCATTGCGGCGGAGAGGACATGGAGCGGCTCGTCTCCGCCTCTTACATGATAAGAATGGATGTTGCCGCTACTGACACCACATGCTGCGGCAGGACAGAGCGCTGTGAAACACCGCCCTGCTCCAGCGGGGACGTATGCCGAAGGAGATGAAAAGATGAGTCCGATTGTGCTTGAACCGCGCTATTCAACTAAGGATATGCCGGGAAAGTGCATAAAAGGCCTCGCTAAGCAAGAACTTGGAAGTTGCCTTAGGGAGCTTCTAAGGGGGGAAATAGGGAATAAGGAACTTGAGGCAAAGTATGAGGCCCTTGTATCTTTTCTCAAATCTCCCGTGTCAAAAAAACTATGCAACGTGTGCGAAAGGTTTCTCGCAGAGGGGAGGGAGGTAACAGCTAAATTATATTTCTGGCGAGGGAAACCAAAATATAAGATAAAGCTAACTTAACCACATTGGAGGGAGAACATCATGAAGATCGCCGCTATATCAGACGATGAGTTGAATATTAGCCAGCACTTCGGCCGGGCACCCTTCTATGTAGTGGTCACCGTTGATGCTGGAAAAGTCACCACTAAGGAGACCCGCTCCAAAGCCGGCCATACCACCTTTGCTGCCCATGAGCCGCCTAAGCTAGACCCAGGGGAGCGACATGGCTACGATGCCGGCTCCCGTTCCAGGCATGAGAGTATGGCTGAGGCTATCCATGATTGCCAGGTGCTGCTCGCCGGAGGCATGGGCTGGGGAGCTTATGAGGCCATGAAGGGCTACGGCATTGAAACCATCGTTACCGATGTGAAGGATATCGATGAGGCTGTCGAGCTGTACCTTACCGGCAGGCTCACTAATTTGATGGATCGCTTGCACTAATATTTACCACGTAAAGGGGGATGGTAATGCCTTCAGAGGAAGAAGTCAAGGAAGCCCTAAGGGAGGTGCTTATACCCGGGATAGGACGTAGTTTAACCGGCTTGAATATGACCCGGACAGTTGAGGTCGATAGCGATAGGCTTAAGGTCACTTTAGCCTCAACTGCTCTCAATTCTGCTACTCAGGAATGGGTTCAGGATAAGGCACGCAATTCCCTTAAAGGCCTGCCCGGGGTTAAGGAAATAGCCATAGAATTTGAACAGGCAAAACCACAAGACCTGAACCAAATCGACCACATTATCGCGGTTATGAGCGGTAAGGGTGGTGTAGGCAAGTCGCTAGTTGCCGGCCTCCTTGCTGTTGGCCTAAACCGTCAGAGCTATGAGGTAGGCATCCTGGATGCAGATATCACCGGCCCCAGCATACCCAAGATGTTTGGTATCACCACCCGTCCCGGTGGCAGCGATACAGGTATTCTGCCGGTGTTATCCAGGTCAGGAATTGAGATCATGTCCATTAACCTCCTCCTACCCCATGAAGATGATGCCGTTATTTGGCGGGGGCCACTTATCGGCAAAGCGATCCAGCAGTTCTGGGAAGAGGTGGTGTGGGGGAAACTAGACTATCTTCTAGTGGATCTCCCTCCCGGCACCGCTGATGCTCCTCTGACTGTGATGCAGACGCTACCCCTCTCCGGGGTCATCATCGTCTTCAGCCCCCAGGACCTGGCGGCAATGGTGGTGAAGAAGGCGATAAAGATGGCACAGAAAATGAACGTCCCTATTTTCGGCGTAGTGGAGAATATGAGCTATCTTCTACTCCCAGATAGCGGGAAGAGGATTGAAGTCTTCGGTAAAACCAAGGGGCAAGAGATGTCGATGGCGGCGGGGGCACCACTTCTAGAGCAGCTACCCTTAGACCCCGAGCTGGCCAAGCTCTGTGATGATGGGAATATCGAGCGTTACGACTCTGGTGTTGTAAATAACCTTGCCCAAGCTTTCCTTCAGGCTGTATTGGCCAAGGCAAGATAAAAAGCCTCAAATCGGAGGTAAGAGATGGCTTCGGAATTTGACGAGCTTGAAGAATACGTCACGGCTGAGATGAGAAGCACCTACACAGACACGGTCATCGATCATGCCATGAACCCGAGAAACGTGGGGAGCATACCCAATGCCGACGGCTTTGCGCGTGTAACCGGCCCCTGTGGAGATAC
>SOIC01000053.1 GCA_004377275.1 Dehalococcoidia bacterium | reverse complement strand
TTTCCACACACTGCTTCAGAATCCATGGGAACTGGTCACGGTGACGCAAACGAGGTACTACCTCATTCAATTTGCGGGCCATCTTAAGCACGATTCGGGCTAATTCTTGGGCCCGCTCCGTGGGGTGAGCAATACGATAAAGAAAGGCTGTTCTGCCCGCAGCCTCGATGAAATCCATTACATCGTCAAGGCGATGGACCAGGAGAGTAATATCCTCCCTGTCAATGGGTGTCACAAAGGTGCGATGCAGTCGGGCTACTACCTCGTGTGTTATAACATCGCCTTTATGTTCTAACTCCTTAAGCTCTTTTGCTTTTGCTTCCACGTCTTCGTAGTTGTCAAAGAGGTCAACCAGCTTTTCTGCAGCAATAACTAGATTAGCTGTTTCCTGTTCGAACAGGTCGTAGAACTCCATATCTTTGGGGATGAATGAAAACTTAGCCAAAACGCACCTCCATCAATACACACCTTCTATCTCCAGGACCCCCAGCCCCATCTCGCATTATAACACGCTGTATGGAACTTCAACTATGCTTTACACCCCTTCATGTGACTCCCCCCACCACTTCCTTAGTCTATCAGCAACCTTTTTTTCATATCCCTGGTCGCCGGGGACATAATAGCGTTTTCCCTGAAGAGAAGGCGGCAAGTTCTGTTGCTTGACGAAATGGTCAGCGTAATCATGAGCATATTTATAACCCCGCCCGTATCCCACATCACGCATCAGCTTAGTTACCGGGTTGCGCAAATGGGGTGGCACGGGCTCATTTCGACCATTCTGGATGTCCTGTTGAACTCGGGAATAAGCCTGGTACAGGGAGTTGCTTTTGGGTGCGGTTGCCAGGTAGACCACTGCTTCCGCTAGAGCCAGGTTGCCCTCTGGTAAACCGACGAAGTGTACCGCCTGCTGGCTGGCTACCGCTACCATCAAGGCTAGGGGATCAGCCATGCCAACGTCCTCGGAAGCAAAGCGTACCAGGCGACGGGCGATATAGAGAGGGTCTTCGCCAGCTGCAAGCATACGCCCCAACCAGTACAAGGCAGCATCGGGGTCAGAGCCGCGTAACGATTTATGCAGCGCCGAAATCAAATCATAATGCTGGTCGCCGCTCTTATCATAGAGTAAAGCACGATGCTGCAGCGCCTCCTCAATAGTTGACAAGTCTATTGACCGCAAGTCCTCACCATCAGGCAAAGTAGCAAACATTGCCATTTCTAAAGCGTTCAAAGCCACACGAGCATCTTCATTGGACGCGGTCACCAGGTGGTCGAGGGCTTCCTGGCTTATGCTAATCTGGAACTTTCCCAGCCCCTTTTCTTCATCCTTAATGGCCCGCTTCACGATGACCTCGATCTCTTCATCGCTGAGCAGATTCAATCGAAAAACCCGGCAGCGAGAAAGGAGGGGGGCGATAACTTCGAAGGAGGGATTTTCCGTGGTCGCACCGATGAAAGTCACTGTACCGCTTTCCACGAAAGGCAATAGCGCATCCTGTTGTGCCTTATTAAAACGGTGGATCTCATCAACAAAAAGAATGGTTCTCTGTTCCGATGATCTTAGTCTCTTCTTAGCTTCTCCAATAACATGCCGCAAATCAGCCACGCCGGCACTCACGGCGCTCAAAGGACTGAACTGTGCTCTGGTGGTATTGGCGATAATGTGAGCCAGAGTCGTCTTGCCACTGCCCGGCGGTCCCCAGAATACCATAGAAGGTAGCTGGTCTGCCTCGATACATTTCCTGAATACTCGTCCCGGGGCAACCAAATGCTCCTGCCCCACGAACTCGTCAAAAGTCTGCGGTCGCATCCTTGCCGCCAGGGGCATACTGTGAGACAAATCTTTTTCTTTCTCCAGGTCGAAAAGAGGCATCCTGTCCATTATTGGTAATCCCAACCTATTACTTAAATCTTCTCACCTGAAAGCGATAGAGCTTAATTGGCTCGCCGGCCGATATTCCTGCCTTGAGTCGACAAATAGCAATTTGCTCTTCAACACTATCTACACCTTCCAAATCAGGCAGCAAAAGTCCTTTTTTCCAATCACTCTCTACGATAACGCCATATTTCTTGTGGTCAAGCTGGCTGATGTCTGTAACTGGCTCAGGCTCGGTAAGGATATCCACGCTATATTCCAGGTCATCAAGCTCAGACATAGTCACCGGGGGAAAGCGAGGGTCTCCGGTAGATGAGCTAATAGCGTTGGCAATGATTTCTTCAGCCACATTCTTCTCCTTTGGCTCAAAGGTGCCAATACATCCTCTTAACTGCCCATGCTTATGAAGAGAAACAAAAACCCCCGCCCGATCTCTCATTTCCGGAGTTAATTTCTTCGGCTTGGGCGTTTTACCCTCCCGGATATATCTTTCCACCGTCTCCTTGGCCAGTTTCACCACAGGATGAAATCCCCTTGCCATAAAGCACCTCCCTTATGTTCGGAAATTAAGCTCAGCCCCGCAGAATTTACATCTCGAGCCATCCAGCCCAACTACCTGAGCATCATAGCCAATTCGACGAACGACTGCCTTTCCACAAGAATAACACACGGTGTTTTCATACTCGTGCCCCGGTACATTGCCCAGATAGACAAATTTCAGCCCTGCCTCTTTCCCAATCTGATAAGCCCTCTCCAAAGTAGATATCGGGGTAGCCGACAGATGGGTAAATTCGTGCAGGGGATGGAAACGAGTTACGTGCCAGGGAGTGAGCTCGCCCAGGTTATCTCGAATCCAGGTAGCAATGTTCTTGAGCTGTTCCTCGTCGTCGTTCATCGCAGGAATAATATTGGTGACCACCTCAACATGCATATGCCATTTCTCTTTAGCTCGCCTGGCTACATCCAGAATACCCTGCCACTGAGGAATCTTGGCTAGCTGGCGATAGACTCCGTCGGTGAAGCCCTTTACATCCACCCTCCAGGCATCAAGCCAGGGCCCTATGGTATCCAGAGCCTCAGGCG
>SOIC01000208.1 GCA_004377275.1 Dehalococcoidia bacterium | reverse complement strand
GGGCAGACTGCACAGGACCCCAAACCCCTGTTTGACCTTTGGGGACTGGATGAAAAGGAAGGAGAGGAGGCTATTCCGACACTTGCCGAGCTTGCCTTCCTTACCCCGGAGCAGCTCGACACTATGGACGATATGACGTTTGATGAATGGTTGAAACAGCGGAAAGTGCCCTGGGGTATGTACAGCTTCTTCTGTATGCACGCTAACGGCTCACTGGCGGAGCCCATCGACCTGGTTGCCGCCTCGGAGCAGGGCGCGATTATGCAGCATATAGCCACCGCCGGGGGCGGCGGATACTATAAAGGCGGCTTCGGGCGAATGCTGGGGGACATTGCCAATTACATCAAAGCCAACGGCGGCGATGTAAAAATGGGTACCAGGGTGGAGAAGATTAAAGTCTCCGACGGTCGCGTCACCGGGATAGCTACGGATAAGGGAGACTTCGACGCATCCATAGTCGTGAGCGACGTCGGTATCCAGCCCACCGTTCTAAAGCTGGTGGGTGAGAAAGAGTTCGACAAGAGCTATGTGAACTATATCCGGGACCTGGTACCCGGCTGGGCCTTCACCGCGGTTAGATACTTCCTCAACAAGAAAGTGGTAAAAGAGCAGATGGCCATGATCTATGCCGACGAGACCTGGTTGAACATGGAGCGATTCCTCAAAATCAGGGCGGGCCATGTCCCTGAGGAAGTACTGGCCTTCTTCACCGTCCCCTCCAACTACGACCCCAGCATGGCCCCTGCGGACAAGCAGTGCGTCATCGCCGGCACCATCTGCTCCCCCGATCCCAAGGCCCCCGAGATAGAGATGCAGAACAACAAGATAGACCAGATGCTGGATAAAATCTTTCCCGGATTCATGGATGCCTGTTACGAGAGACAGGCCACGGGGCCAGCCGAGGTATCAGCAGCCACGCGCGATAGCGTGCTACCGGGGCAGGGTGGTGAGTGCGTGGGCCTGGCACAGATAGTGGGCCAGTGCGGCAAGCACAAGCCCTCCCAGAAGACACCCATAAATGGTCTATTCATCGTAGGTGCCGATGCCGGCGGCAGGGGCATGGGCACTCACCAGTCGGGGGAATCGGGGATGAAGGGGGCTCGCCTGGTGCATCGATATCATACAATGCGGCAAGCAGCCACTTAGACTAATTGAGGAGGTAGCCTATGCCGATAAACAAGATAGTCGCCAGCTTCGATGAGGCAGTGTCCGATATCCAAGACGGGGCCACGATAATGGTCGGCGGCTTTGGCACGGTAGCCAGCACTCCCAGCCTCCTTCTTGAAGCTGTGGCGCGGAAGGGCGTTAAGAATATTACCACAGTTTCCAATACCACCGGTTTCGGCTCGGATGTGTGGAAGATAATGGGCCATAAATTCGCTGAGGACATGGACATCCTGGTCAGAAACGGTCATATAAAGAAGGCTATCGCTTCTGCCCCGGTGAGCACCATATACGAAAACAACTTCGAGAAGCTGCTGAGGGCGGGAAAGGTGGAGCTGGAGATGGTACCCCAGGGGACGCTGGCGGAGCGGGTGCGGGCGGCCAAGGCGGGGCTGGGAGGAGTCTACGTCCCCGTGGGCGCGGGAACCGTGGTGGAGGAGGGGAAGGAGACCAAGGTCATCGATGGCAAGAAGTATATACTGGAGCTTCCCATTAAGGCCGATTTCGCCCTGATAAAGGCGCACAAGGCCGACCGCTGGGGAAACCTGGTCTACCGCGGAAGCTCGAGGACCTTCAATGAAACCATGGCCGGTGCCGCCAAGGTAACCATAGTCGAGGTGGATGAGATCGTGGAGCTGGGTGAGTTAGGCCCTGAGGTAATCGTCACCCCCGGCCTTTACGTGGATAGAGTGGTGGCTAGGCCCCAGGAAGTCGAGGAGGAAGGTGAGGTAGAGATCAGCGCTGAAGCCAGGGAATCCCATGAGAGGTTCCTTAAGCGGGGGAGCGCCTAGGGAGGGATAGCATGGATGAAAAGTTTAAGCTGGATCGGCAGACCATGGCCCTTCGCGTAGCTAAAGAGTTCCAAGACGGCGACGTGGTCAACCTGGGGATCGGGATACCTGTCCTGGCGGCAAACTATATCCCCGCGGGCAGAGAGGTGCTGTTTCATTCCGAGAACGGTATCCTCGGCTTCGGAGAAATAACTGCCCCGGGAGAAGGAGACCCGGACCTGGTCAATGCTGGCGGTCAGACGGTGAACCAGCAACCGGGGATGTGCTGCTTCGGCCATGCCGAGTCCTTCACCATGATCCGGGGAGGGCATGTCAACGTCAGCGTCATGGGAGGCTATCAGGTCTCGGAAAAGGGTGACCTGGCCAACTGGCTGGTGCCTGAAAGGAAGATAGGCACCATTGGCGGCGCCATGGACCTGGCCACAGGGGTAAAGAGGCTTATCGTGACAATGAACCATGTCACCAAAAACGGCGAGCCCAGGGTAGTAAAGCAGTGCAGCTACCCTATAACCGCGCTCAACTGCGTTAAGCTCCTGGTAACCGACATCGCCGTTATCGAGGTTACCGAAAAGGGGATGGTACTTAAGGAAATGGCACCGGGGTGGACCCCAGAGGAGGTGCAGCGCTTGACTGAGCCGACGCTCATCGTCGACCCTGATTGCCATGAGATCGAATTGATGTAGCCCAATATAAAATCAAGTAGCGCTTTTCTCTAAATATAATAGATCATGGAATACAAGCAGTGACCAGCGATAATATACCCGAGGGGTAAAAGGCAAAAAGGTAAAGGACAAGGAGGCAAAATGGCAGAGAACTACGATGTAATAATCATTGGGGGTGGCCCAAACGGGCTAACAGCCGCTTGCTACCTGAGCAAGGCAAAGCAGAAGGTCTTACTTCTGGAGAAGAGGTATGAACTGGGTGGCGGGCTGGCAACTGAGCAGATAACACTGCCGGACTTCTTCCACAACACCCACGCTATATATCACCTGATGGTGGACTACGCCCCTGTGGTCAAGGACTTTGAGCTGGAGACGA
>SOIC01000153.1 GCA_004377275.1 Dehalococcoidia bacterium | reverse complement strand
TCCCCTTTATAGCTCCTGCTTAGTAGAAACTATAGTGCAGCACGGATGTATTCTACTCCACACGTCCCCGCAGTTGATTTATGCTAAAGCGTCTCGCATTGATAAGTGAAGCGAAATCCACGATACCAAGTATCAACTATCTATCTGAACGAGATCAAAGGAAGGCCTTTCACCTGCTAAGCCTCCTCAGTATGTCCCAGAAGGCCCCCCGATAGCCATCCTTGATGGCATTGGTGAGGAGTGTATTATCGTTATAGTTATAGTTCTGGCCGGCGACCTCCCCAGACATGAAAAAGAAGCGCTCATCGCCGGCGATAAGACTGGCCAGATACTCCGGGGCATCTTCCCCCAGGGCCGAGGATAGATAGAAGGCGGGAGTAAAGAATTTTTCGTCCCTCGCGCCCCGAAGATTGGGGTTTTGCTCCATAGGTCCCTGCTTTCGCACCATCGCCGCCAGCCTCGTTTCAGGGAAGAGGCGCACCCCCAGGCTGGCGCCCACCCTGGAGGGAGAGAGCTGTTTCATTGTCTCAATGGTCTCCCGGAGCGAATCACTGGTCTCCCCGGGCCCGCCGAGGAGCAGGTCGTACAGAAAAACAATGCCTTGGCGGTGGCAGAACTGAGCGGTGCGCGCCACGTCCTCGACGGTGAAGTCCCGGTCTAAAGTGCGCAGCATCTGGTCATTTGCGCTATCGACGCCGAAGTTGATGCCGGCGCACCCCGCTTTGGGGAACAGGGTGGCAAGCTCCTCGCTAAAGGGAGCAGGGCTACAGTAGGCGTACCATCTCACTTTAGAGCCCAACCCTCTGCTAACGATTTCAAGGCATATCTCCCGGGCATGACCGGGTGGAAAATTGAACTCGCTATCGCAAAAGTGGAAATGGTCGATCCCCATCCGGAGCAGCGCCTCAATCTCATCGACCACGCTCCTCGGGGAGCGCTGGCGCAATCTCCTCCCCTTTACCAGGGGATCAGCGCAGTAGATGCATCGTTTGGGGCAACCCCGCTTCGCCTCGACGCTGCCCATGCCCCCTTCTAAAAAGTAGCGGCGGTTGTCCACCGTATTTCGTTCCGGGGTGGGCATATTCTTGAGATCGAGGTATTTTGGGACATTGCGATGGAAGCCTTTCGCATCGCGATACACAAGCCCGGGGACACCGTGGTAATCCTCCCCAGCCACAATCTTCCTCAATAGTAAAGGGAGCGAGTATTCCCCCTCCCCCCAGATTCCCAGGTCGAGGCCGCAGTACTGGAGAATGGCCTCAGGCATGATGGAGAACCCCGACCCGCCAAGGATCAAGGGGGCGGAGTTATGCGCCCGAAGGCAATCGATCATCTCCTTGAGCCTGGGTACGAAGAAATCCTGGGTGACAAAACTGGTATCATCGGTGTTGCGCAGGGTGATGGCGATGGCGAAAACGCTGTTCGAAGCGAAATATCGATCAATCTCTCGGGCGAAATCCTCGTAAAAACAGAGGTCGAGTAGGTCAACCTCAAAGCCGCTCTCGCAGAGGGCCGAGGCGAGATAATCCAGAGCGAGGGGCGCGACCGGCGGCTTCATCTGGTTGGGGTTAACCAGGAGCACCTTATGAGCCAGGGCTGTCTTCCTTCCCTGATACATATCCCTCCACGGTCATATAGGGCACCGGCTTCTTGAAGGGTTTCACCTGCTCTCCCACCTCATCCCTGATGATGAAGCCGGCGACGTGCATCAGGGTATCGACGAGGCGATCATCAATCTGCTCTTGAACCATGGCGGCCAGGCAGGGATAGTGATGGTGGAGCATCCCCGCCTCGAATTCAGCCTCATCTGCAGAGACCCCCACCAGCCCCTGAGCCACATGTCTGGCGCTGCCACAGGTGGCGTCCCGGATCACATCGACCGCCTCGATCCTCTTGGTCTCCGGGTTGACCGTGATCTTGAGCTTGGGCTTTCCGAAGTGGTGAGCGAAAGATGTAATAAGCTCATTATCGTAATGTTTGGCACTGCGGCGATAGCCGTAACTGTCCGGGGTCAGGGTGCAGAAGGGCTTGGGGAAGACGCTAGCAATGCCCAGCGCGTCCAGTTCACGCTGGAGCTGATTTGCCATTCCCTGGGGTAGCCATGCCGTATTGTCGATGGGGGCAATGACCGCCCGCGCCCCACAGAGCTTGGCAATAGCAGGAACCAGCTGGGCCACGCTGGGCGATTCGCCCAGGTAGAGGAGCAGGTCTGCCTGGGGCAGCTCTTCAGGGAGGAACTCTTCCGGGTCATCGATTATCTGAGGCAGGGCGCGCGGCGCATCGAAAACCTCCACCATCCAGTCCGCCGGGCCGTGGCTTCGTATGTTTGCGACCTTCCGCGTGCCGTAATTGCCCTGCACCACCGCGAGAATGCGCACTTTTTTATATCCTCAATCGCCAGAACGGAAGCGCTGGTACGCCACCATGTTGCTGAGGGCCATGACTGCCCTGCGGCCGTCAGGGTAGAAGGCGATCCCCTTGGTGGGTAGAGGCTCCTCCATTACCGTCTTCAGGGCCGGTGTCGTGATAAAGACTATTGGCTTCTCCACCTCCCCCACCACCGCCAGCACTCTTTCCATATAATCGGATTTCCAGCTGCCACTGGTGATAAGCAACATATCGACCTGATCATCCTTCCCTAGCGCCTCTATGGTATCGATGTACAATTGCGGGTTAAAAATTGACGCCATGCCCAGGTCGACGGGGTTATCAGTGCAGGTGCCCACAGTAGGGACGATATCCTCCAGCCTCTTCCTGGTATGTGCCGAAAGCTGGGCAAGCTCCAGCCCCGATTCTATGCAGGCATCGGCGGTGGCCACCCCCAGCCCCCCCATTCCAGAGGCGATGGCAACCCTGTTGCCCCTGGGCAGCGGAAGAAAGTAGAAAGCCTGGAGATAGTCCAGCATCTCCTCCTCGCTATTCACCTTTATCATGCCCGTCTGCTTGAAGACAGCCCTCCACACCGCAGCTGAACCGGAGAGGGCTCCGGTGTGGGAGGCGGCGGCCC
>SOIC01000016.1 GCA_004377275.1 Dehalococcoidia bacterium | reverse complement strand
GGAAGCAGGAACCCGGAGACCGGTCGTCCTGGATTCCCGCCTGCGCGGGAATGACGTGGGCGTAGAGTTCATCCAGACATATCAGGGTATTTTCGTGGCAATGACAGGTAAAACGGGTTAGTGGTAGTATATCACTAATCACCTGAACCAGCATATCGTCTTGACAAAGAAAAAGAAAAGGTAGTAAATTAGTATCATTAGCACTCTCGGGTTGCGAGTGCTAACCAATGAGTAGCCATGTTATCGGAGCGGAAGGAGCATATCCTCAGGATTATCGTTGGTGAATATATCTCGCTGGCGAGCCCGGTGGGTTCGGAGGCGATCGCCCGCCGCTATGGGCTTGGGCTTAGCGCCGCCACGATCCGCAACGAGATGGCACGTCTTGAGGAGGATGGCTATATTATCCGCCCCCATATTTCAGGGGGAAGCGTCCCTTCAGATAGGGGCTATCGATACTATGTGGAGTCTATGGTTCAGGAGGAGGTTCCCCTGGAGGAGCAGCGGATGCTCTCTCATCTCTTCCACCAGGTGGAGCGGGAGCTGGCGGAGTGGAACCGTCTGGCTGCGGCCCTGCTGGCGCGCATGGTTCACAATGTGGCGATTGTTACCTCCCCTAAGGCAGCGGCGTCCCGGATTAAGCACCTGGAGCTGGTGGCGCTTCAGGAGTCCCTCGTGCTGCTCATCCTACTCCTTCAACAGGCGAAGCTTAAGCAGCAGCTAATTGCCTTTGATAAGGTGATATCGCAGGGGGAGCTTGGCACTATTTCCCGTAAATTAAACGCCCTGTTCCAGGGTTTGACCAGGTCTCAGGTCCTGGCCAGGAGTGAGGGGCTTTCCCCGATTGAGGAGCAGGTTAAAAATGCTGTCGTGCAGATCATGGCGGGGGAGGATGAGCGGAGGTATGAGGAGCCCTATATCGAGGGGCTACGCCATATATTAACCCAGCCGGAGTTTGCCCATGCCCAGAATATGCTGTGCCTTATGGAAGTGCTGGAAAGCAGGGATATGGTCAGGTACCTGCTCCCCGAGATGCTCGTTGAGGGTGGTGTCCGGGTGATTATTGGAGCGGAGAATCGCGAGGACGCATTGAAGGAGTGCAGTATGGTGGTCACCCGGTATGGCGTCCCAGGAGAGGTTAATGGTGTCCTTGGCGTGATCGGCCCCAGGCGGATGCCGTACGGCAGGGCGATCTCCTCGGTGCGCTACATGGGTTCACTAATGAGCGACCTTGTCGCTGAGTTATATACTGGGCCAGGGAGGCAATAGCCCGTGGCTGAGTGGGATCGGTGTGGGGCGGGCAAATAAACAGGAGTGTTACTATGGATGAGAGAGACCCTAGCGCTGAGGAAGTGCCCCCGGTAGTGGAAGAGGGGGCAGAGGGGAAAGATGATGTGGCATCGTTGAAAAAGGCGCTCGCTGAGGAGCGGGCCAAGGCTGAGAGCTATCTGGCCAATTGGCAACGGGCCCAGGCGGACTTTTTAAATTTCAAGAGACGCACCGAGCAGGAGCGAAACGAGGTGGCCATACTTGCCAGTGCCACACTTATGCTAAGCCTGCTTCCTGTGCTCGATGACCTGGAGCGGGCTCTGGAGAGCGTCTCGGAGAAGCTTAGCGGGTTCACCTGGGTCGATGGCATTGAGCTTATATATCGCAAGCTTAAAGCGACCCTGGAGGGTCATGGGCTCAGTGAGATTAAGGCCCTTGGCGAGCCCTTCGACCCTAACTGTCATGAGGCGGCGCTCTATGCTGAGGGGGAGGAGGGGAAGGTTATCGAGGAGCTGCAGAAGGGCTATAGGCTTCATGATCGGGTGCTGCGCCCCTCTATGGTGAAGGTGGGCAAGGGGCAGGAAGAGAAGGACGAGAAGGACGAGAAGGAAGAAACATCTCAGGAAGAAGTACAGGAGGAGAGCAATGGGTAAAGTAATCGGCATCGACCTGGGAACGACCAATAGCTGTGCTGCAGTGATGGAGGCCGGCGAACCCACGGTGATCCCCAGTGCGGAAGGGGGTCGCATCACCCCATCTACGGTGGCGGTAAGTAAGAGCGGGGAGCGGCTGACGGGGCAGGTCGCGAAGCGACAGGCAATCACTAACCCTGATAATACCATTTTCAGCATCAAGCGCCTCATGGGGAGGAAGTTCAAAGAGGAGACAGTGGAGTATGACAAGAAGCTCTTGCCCTATAAGATAAGCGAAGCCCCCAATGGCGATGCTAGGGTGGTCATGGGGGATAAGGAGTATAGCCCCGCGGAGATTTCGGCAATGGTCTTACAGAAGATAAAGACGGATGCCGAGGCCTACCTTGGGGATAAGGTAACCGAAGCGGTGATCACCGTGCCTGCCTATTTTAACGATAGCCAGCGCCAGGCGACCAAGGACGCGGGCAAGATTGCCGGGCTTGAGGTTCTCAGGATCATCAACGAGCCCACTGCGGCCTCATTAGCCTATGGTCTGGATAAGAAGAAAGATGAGACCATTGCCGTCTATGACCTGGGCGGTGGCACTTTTGATATCTCCATTCTGGAGCTGGGCGGGGGCACCTTTCAGGTGAAGTCTACCAATGGTGATACCCACCTTGGCGGCGATGACTTCGATCAGCGGGTTACCAATTGGCTGTGCGATGAGTTCAAGAGGGACCAGGGGATTGACCTGCGGCAGGATCGCATGGCGCTGCAACGGCTCAAGGAAGCGGCGGAGAAGGCGAAGTGTGAACTCTCCACGGTGCAGCAGACGGATGTCAACCTCCCCTTTATCACCGCCGACGCCAGTGGCCCCAAGCATCTCAATATTACCCTTACCCGGGCCAAGCTGGAGCAATTAGTGGGCGACCTGGTGGAGCAGACCATTGGTCCCTGTCAGCAGGCGCTCTCCGACGCCGGTATTAAGTCGGCTCAGGTCGATGAGGTAGTCCTGGTTGGCGGGCAGACACGCATGCCCTTGGTTCAGGAAAAGGTGAAGCAGTTCTTCGGCAGGGAGCCCTCCAAGGGGGTTGACCCCGATGAAGTGGTGGCCGTGGGGGCGGCAATTCAGGCAGGGGTGCTTAAGGGGGAGGTTAGTGATGTGCTCTTGCTGGATGTCACCCCGCTCACCCTGGGTATCGAGACTCTTGGCGGGGTGATGACCACACTCATCACCCGAAATACTACTATCCCCACAGCGAAGAGTCAGATCTTCTCCACCGCTGCCGATAACCAGCCCAGCGTGGAAATCCATGTGCTTCAGGGGGAGCGTGCCATGGCTACCGACAATAAGACGCTGGGGCGGTTTATGCTTGATGGCATCATCCCCTCTCCCCGGGGCATGCCTCAGATCGAGGTTACCTTCGACATCGATGCCAATGGCATTGTGAGTGTTAAGGCCCAGGATAAGGGGACGGGTAAGGAGCAGAAGATCGTAATTACTGCCTCCAGCGGGCTCTCCAAGGAGGAGGTGGAGCGGATGCAGCGGGATGCTGAGGCGTATGCTGCTGAGGATGCTAAGCGCCGCGAGGAGGTGGAGACCAGAAACGCCGCCGATACCCTGGCCTATACCGCGGAAAAGACGCTTCGGGAGCAAGGGGATAAAGTGCCTGCAGAGCTCAAGCAGCAGACCGAGGAGAAGATTGCCAAGGTACGCTCAGCACTTCAAGGGAGCGATATAGCTGAGGTACAGCGCACCATGCAGGAGCTATCCGGGGCATTGCAGCAGGTGGGCGCCGCTGTATATCAAGCGCCGCCTGGTGCGGAGGCGCCCCCCGGCGGGGAGGAGCCACCAAAGACCGATGAAGGGACTGTGGAGGGTGAGTTCCGCGAGGTTTAGGGAGCGCTAGCCTGAAGAGAGAGGGCGGAGGTCTATCCTCCGCCTTTTTCGTTCAAAGCGATAGGCGGGATTCCCCATCATGGGAGTGAGGACAGAAGGTTGACCCATTACTGCCACTTTGCTATACTTTCAGAAGTTATATTTCGAACTTTACGGTTGCAAAAGAAATTGGGGCGACTTTGAAAAAACCCGATTTTCTCTAATGAAGGCTTGTATAGGGCGATAGGGGATTAAATATTGCACGCGCGGATCACAGGGTGGGGGAAGTATCTGCCACAGCGGGTGCTCACCAATAAAGACCTGGAGAAGATGGTGGACACCTCGGATGAGTGGATCGTGACCCGCACCGGGATCAGGGAACGGCGCATCGTAGGTGATGACGAAGCGACATCGACCATGGCGGTAGCGGCGGGACGGGGGGCCCTCGAAGTTGCCGGGCTTTCGCCAAGCCTGCTCGACATGGTAATCGTGGCCACCAATAGCCCGGATAGGATGATGCCGGCCTCCGCCGCCCTGGTACAGCATGCCCTGGGCGCTAAGAATGCTGCTGCCTTCGATGTCGTTGGCGCGTGCAGCGGTTTTATCTATGCCCTGGTTACCGCTTATCAGTTCATTGCCGCAGGCGCTTACAAGAATATACTGGTGGTGGCCAGCGAGGCGATAAGCCGTGCCATGAACTGGGAGGACCGCTCAACCTCTGTGCTTTTTGGCGATGGCGCCGGGGCGGTAGTGGTGCAGGCAAATGAGCACGCCACAGACATGCTCAGCTTTGTGCTGGGCAATGACGGCTCGGGTGCCGACCTGCTTTACATCCCTCACCCTTGCGGCATGCCGACCAGTGTGAGTAACGATAGGCGCTACTATATGGTTATGGAGGGGAGGGCGGTATTCAAGTTTGCGGTTACTGCTATGGTTGAAGCCTCCAGGCAGGTGGTCGATGCCGCCGGCCTCAATATAGCGGACATCGATCTCTTTATCCCCCATCAGGCAAACAGCCGCATCACTCAGGCGGCGATAAAGGCACTGGATATTCCCAACGATAAGGTTTTCGTCAATCTCGATCGCTATGGGAACCTTTCAGCGGCATCGCCCGCCGTCGCCCTTTGCGAAGCGGTGGAGCAGCGGAGGCTCAAAGAGGGTGCCCTGGTGGTTCTCGTTGCCTTTGGTGCCGGCCTATCCTGGGCCGCTATGGTGCTGCGCTGGCAGCCAAGCGCCTTTTCTTAAACATTATGGTTAAGTCTAGAAATCGGGGCAACTCTATAAAAACCCCGATGTTTTCTCTAATCAATTATTGAGCGAAATAGGAAAAGAAAGGAGGGGTGAATGCAAGTTAGAGCCCTTACTATGATGGATGCGGTCTTCCCCAGGGCAACCCTGGCGCGCGACCTGCTCCTCATCCTTGGTTTCACCGCTGTCACCGCGCTCAGTGCCCAGATCGCCTTCTACATTGGCCCGGTCCCCATTACCGGGCAGACCTTTGCCGTGCTGCTTGCCGGGGCACTCCTGGGGAGTAAGCGTGGCGCATTGAGTCAGCTTACCTACTTAGGGATGGGAGCCATGGGTGCGCCTATATTTGCCGGGTGGATGGGAGGCCCCGCCGTGCTCATGGGCCCCACTGGAGGCTACATCGTCGGCTTTGTGGCTGCTGCCTTCGTGGTGGGCTTGCTCGCGGAGAGGGGATGGGACCGCCGCACTTGGAGCATGGCCCTGGCGATGCTCATCGGCAACAGTGTAATCTATGTCTTCGGCCTTTCTTGGCTCTCTATCTGGCTCGGTCACTTCGCTCCCAAAAGCTCGGTGCTCGCCACCGGGCTCTACCCCTTCATCCCGGGTGATTTACTGAAGGTCGTTTTGGCAGCAGTGGCCTTGCCCTCGGGGTGGGCTTTGCTGAACCGGTTTGGAAGGTAGTTTCAACCACCCTACCGCTAGACCTGGGGTTTTAGCGATATAAGCTTGTGGAGAGTACTGCCCCTGACACTTCGGGGTGAGCGGTTGAGAAAAGTTCACAGGGGGTGAGGGTAATCGAGATAACCTGGCTGGGTCATTCTTGCTTCAGGGTTAAGGGGAAGGAGGCCACCCTGCTTGCCGACCCCTATGACGAGAGTATTGGCTATTCGCTGGGAAAGCCCAGGGCAAATATCGTCACCTCCAGTCACCCCCATCCCGGGCATGGCTTCACCTCGGGGGTTGGTGGTGAACCGAGGATTGTTCGTGGCCCAGGTGAATACGAGATCTCAGGCGTTTTTATCACCGGGATCGGCACCTTCCACGATGCTGAGGAGGGGAGAGAGAGGGGGAAGAACACAATCTACCTCATCGAGATGGAGGATATGACGCTGTGCCATCTCGGCGACCTGGGGCATCCCCTCTCCACGGAGCAAGTGGCGGAGATAGCTAGCGTGGAGGTGCTGCTGGTGCCCGTTGGCGGGTTCTCCACCATTGACGCCACCACCGCCACAGAGATAGTGAGGCTGCTTCAGCCCAGGATTGTCATCCCCATGCATTTTCAAACTGAGGCGCTACGCTTCCAGTTGGCGCCGGTGGACCGGTTCCTCAGGGAAATGGGGATAAAGGCTGGGTTATCAGCCCAGCCCAGGCTGTCCATAACCAAGGCGGGCTTGTCCGAGGAGACTCAGGTGGTGGTTTTGGATTACCGGAGCTAGATATTCTGTGACGCTGGGCTAAAAAGAAAAGCCCCCCGATTTTATCGGGGGGCTTTCTAACTCTAGGTCTTGGCGTTTAGACCGCCCGTCTCGTTCTTATGATGAGCACGATCACCGCAACCAGTAGTATGGCGCTAATGGCGATCACCACCCAGACCCATGCCGGGGTTGGTGCCGCCTCAGCGGCAGTCGGTTCCGCGATAGTGGTGAAGGTGCCGATATCGCTCCAGGGCGATTCGGAGGTCTCGCTCAGAGCCCTTACCTTCCAGCAGTAGTCAGTGCCATACTCCAGGTCTGTGGTAATCGCATATACTGTATCAGTACCCAGTGCTGCGGTGCCGGTCTTAGCGACCACCAGGTTACCCCAGTCGCAGTCCTCGGCGACCATCAGCTCGTAGTTGATGGTGTCGATGAGACCGCTCCACTCGAGGACCGGCCGCAATATCACATCTTCCTGTCCAGCCTCTGGATTCTCCAGGATTGGTCTGGCTGCACCAGGACCGAGAGGCGTGTTAAAGCTCCAGGTCTCAGACCACTGGCTCAGCAGCGGTGCTCCAACCGTGGAGCCTGCCTTACCTACTCTGACTCTCCAGTAGTAGGTTGTGTCCAGCCAGAGCTCGACATCCACCACCTGGCCCGCGGTGTAGCCGCTGGCCCCATCAATTACGGTGAGCATGGCCGGGTCCAGGGCCACTTGATACTCGTAGCTCGAAGCGCCGATCTTCCCCTGCCAGGAGAGCACCACTCTGGCCAATCCCTGGTTCTCAAGGATGTCGCCCGAGGTAGTGCCATCGGTCGGCGTGGACGGAATCACCTTGCCGGTCAGGGTATCGGTGTAGGTGAGAAGCTGATCAGGATCGGTTAAGGTGTTAACCGCGAACAGGATGTTGCCAGGGGCCACCCTGAGCACCTCTAGCATGGCGCCCGGAGGCAGTAAGGAGAGAACGCCCATCACCTCAAAGGTGGGTTCGCCTGGGATAATACTAGTGGGGTTAACGCTTCGCGCCACGCCCCCTGAGGTGGCATCCGCTGCGGTGGCATCCGCGGCATAGAGGGTGCCATCATCGGTAGCCACCAGCCCGGCAACATCTATACCTGCAGCCGGTGTATTTCTAGTGATCGTCTTCCAGACATCGCTCTGGTCGATGACGAACCGGTAGATGTCAGAGCCAGCGGCTCCAGCGTAGATAGTGGCATTGATGTCGTAGTCAGCATCGAAGGCCACATACATCTTGTTTGTGGTAGCATCTACTGCACCGGGACCCGCTCGCTCGAACTCGTAGGCGATGCTCTTATCGCGGCAGATGTACACCGTGCCATCATCATCGCCCGCTAGAATGGCTCCTTCTGGCCCCACCGCTATCGAGGTTACCTCGCCTGTGATTTGGCTCTCATCCGGCTTGTTCCATGTGATGGCCCTATTGGTGGTCATCCACAGCTTGCCGTCGGTATCGCCAGTGTAGAGGGTGTCCAGGCTGGCTACTGCCAAAGCGGTGATATCCTCTTGAGCGACGATCCTGCTCCAGGTAGCGGTATCATCTGCGGAAAGCCGTATCTCCACGGTACCCTCTTCGGCCACGAATGTGCCGCCATCACCGGTAAGCCTTACCATGTCAAAGAGACACGCCGCCGGCTCGCCCTTGATATCGGTGAGAGTGGAGCAGAACACCCGCTCCCAGTTGGTACCACCATTAGTGGTCTGCCACAAGCTGTTCACCATAACTGCGTCATAGGTAACTATGAACAGCGTGCCGTCCGCGGCGTAGCCCGGCGAGGGAACCACGTCGTTGATCTCGAGGATCACGGCATCGATTAGTCCCCTCTGGTTCCAGGACATCATCGCGTCATCCGCGGCAGAGAAGGCGCTCTCTACGCCCTTGGTGCCCACATAGGCGGATCCCAATACTACAGTTGCCTCGGTCTCACCGGTAGGCTGCTTGTCACTGGCTTTCCAGGTTGTGCCGCCATCCTCGCTCAAATAGACCAGGTATTGCCTGGGCGCTATGAGTGTGTTGATCTGCTCGGTTCCCACCAGGATGTCGTCGCCGGAGACCGCTATGCTCCAGATGTCGGTCTGGGTATCTTCGTGGACTCCAGCGTCTCTCACATTGAGGTCAATAGCCGCCCACACACTGCCAACCCAGGTTATCAGGTAGACATCGCCCTCGTCAGTATCGCCAACTACGCCTACGAATAGGGTGGGATTGTACGCATCGTAGTCATCAGGTAAGCCGATGCAAGCACGGCTTGATCCGAAGGGAGCGGGAGTCGGGAGAGTTGTGGTATCAAATAGGGTGGCATCGGTTATGGTGGCACCCCATGCTGAATCCCCGAACTTGGCCTGCACCCAGGTTACCGCGCCGTTGGTCACCACAGCGACGATCTGCGCATCGGTGGCATAGTCAGTGGAGAAGACCACATCCAGCACCGAATAGGGAGGAGTGACTTCCTGAGGAACCCAGCCCCCCAGTGGCCACGTCATCAGATATACATTGTCACTGCTACCAGCGACCAGTGCAAGCCTGAAGTCCTCATCCAGAATTGCATCCAGGGAGGTAATGATACCGCCCGGGGGAGCCATGGTGGTGAACTCTACGCCGCGGTCGCCTGATATGCATACATCAGTATCGGTGGCCACCATCACCGTGTCATCATCCTCCCAGTCGGGGGAGACCACGATGTCCACGATGGGGCCCAGGAAGGTTGTAGCCGTTAAATTATCAAGCTCGGTCATCACCTGCTTCCAGATGTAGCCTCCGTCGGTGGACCGCATCAGTGTGGCAAGGCCGGGACCGCTGGCGGCGAAGATGGTGCCACCATCGGGTGACACGGCTATCGGCCCTACCTCTGAGCCGCTCCACAGCGCGTAATCGCCCGCGGCTCCCTCCTCGGGGATGGTGATCTCGGTCCAATGGAGGATGCCCGGGTCGGCGGAGGCGTCTTGCACCACACCGACACTTGCCAGAGCTACCGCCAGCACCAGCGCCATCACCACCCCAAATAGCTTAGCTTTATTTCCTTTCATATATCTCCTTATCTCATTCTTTCTCAAGGAATCCTCTCATCACCCCCTTTAAAGGGGATGTTTTCTGACTCCTCTTGGTCTTCTTTTACCTTATCAACTCGTCCGATACACACCCCTCCTTTCCACAATCCAGCTTGATGGATACCTCCTTACATTGGAGATGCCCTATCCATTGTCGATGCCAATGCTGCAAAATATTAGT
>SOIC01000066.1 GCA_004377275.1 Dehalococcoidia bacterium | reverse complement strand
TAGAGCGGTAAAAAATGAGCGAAAAAATGACTGAACACAGCATCGTCCCGGCTCGGGTTCCAGAGGATACCGAGGACTTCGCCAGGCTATTCGTTATAGCTGCTCCGGAGTTTGCCCCCGCACTCTTTGCCGGTACTCAGGATAAGGTCGCCGCAAACTGCTTTCGCTATAGACGAAATATTACCAGCTTTGAACACGCCCATTTCGTGAAGGTCAACAGTGGAAACGCTGGCGTGATTCTCGCCTATGATTGGATAGCGAACAAGAAGGAACAGGTGAAAACGACGTTATTAATAGCTAGATATATGAAAGTGAAATTAATTAAGCAGATGCGGCACCTGCAGTGGGCTGGCGAGGTCCTGGGTAAGATGGACGACGGCACATTCTATATCGCCTGCCTGGCATTCTACCCCGAGTTCAGGAACGAGGGGCTGGGCACAAGCCTTCTATTACATACTGAAGAAGCGGCCAGGAAGGCAGGGGCAGTAAAACTTGAATTAGATGCGGAGACGTACAATGAAGACGCTATCAGGTTCTACCAGAGGTTTGGAATGAATGCCGTGGGAGAGCCACGCGGAACCGTGATCGATGGAAAGGAGTTCGAGTTCATCAGGCTGTCCAAGGATATACGAGGGGGTAATTAGATGGGTTGGTTTTTACTGGCGCTGGCGATTGTTCTTGAAGTGGCCGGCACTACCTGTATGAAGCTTTCCGGCGGCTTCAAGGAGATGGTGCCATCCGTATTAGTATTCGTTTTCTACGGCTTCTCATTCACTGCTTTTATATACGCCCTTAAAACAATCGATCTGAGCATTACTTATGCTATATGGGCTGGCCTAGGGCTGGCTTTAATAGCGGCGATCAGTATACTATACTTCAAGGAGCCGGTGACCGTTCAAAGAATGGTTTTCATGGGACTTATACTTATCGGCGTGATTGGCTTGAGCCTGAACGCAGTCAAAGGGTAAAGGGAGAGAATGGATTTGTCTTCTAAAATCGGTGAAGTAATCCAAGCCTCGACCGGCGAGTTTACGGCACAGTGCTATGAGCTGCACCGGCCTCCCCCGTTCGGCAGCCTGGTAAAGACCAGGGAGGGAGAGGTGGAGATCTACGGCGTGGTCTCAAGAGCTGAAACCACCAGCATCGAGCCGGGGCGACGCCCCATTGCCCGGGGGCGGGAGGAGAATGATGAGGAGGATATCTACCGCGCCAGCCCCCAGCTGGAGAAGCTCCTGCGCACCGATTTTACCGCCCTGGTGGTGGGCCACCGGGAGGGTGGGGGAGGTAGGGAGAGCGAAAAGGGTGGGGGGAGCGGAGAGAGCGAAAAGGGCGAGAGGCTGCATCATTACCTGCCACCGCGGCCAGCCCGAATCCACAGCTTTGTATACCTTTGCGACCGGGAAGAGGCTGTACAGTTCAGCCAATCGCTCGATTTTCTGAGCATCCTTGTCGGAGCCGGGGGGCAGGCTGACGAGCTCATCGCCGCCTCGCTCCGCCATGTTGCTGTGGGGCAACAGGAACCCCAGGATTTCCTGACCAGGGCAGGCAAGGAACTGGCGGTGCTCCTGGGCGGCGAGACAAATAGGCTGAATACCATCCTGAGGAGAATAAAGTGGTAAACAGGTCGAATACTAGCCTCGGGAGGACGAAAAAGTGGTAAACAGGCTGAATATTAGCCTCGGGAGGACGAAAAAGTGATGGAGGAGAGGAGATTGGGCATCGTTGTCTCAGGCTCGCTGGCTAAGGGTGTTGAGGTCAGGCTCGATGGCGCTATCTCTGTTGAAGACATTGCCGTTGGTCGCTATGTAACCATTGAGGGGGAAAAGCGGCGCTTTTTCGGCATGATCACCGATGTCACCCTGGACGCCATCGACCAGAGGCTTATGACCATGCCCCCTGATGTCTCCGACCCCTTTATCGCCGAGGTTCTCTCCGGGACGAGCACCTTCGGCAGGCTCCATATCCTGCCCTCGCTCACCATCGGGGGCGATGCCCTGAGCCTCCTTGAGGGTCCCCAGCCGGTGAAGACCGTGCCCACCCACTTCTCTGTGGTCCACGAGGCCAGCGAGCAGGATGTGGAGCGGGTCTTCGGGCAGGTGGAGGAGAAGCAATTCTATATCGGCACCCCGCTCGACATGGAGACCAAGGTACGTCTCAACCCGGGAGAGCTGGTGAAGCGCTCCAATGGCATCTTCGGCAAGAGCGGCACCGGGAAGACCTTTCTGGCAAGGCTCATCCTCATCGGCATATTACAGGAGGGGGCGGCGGTCAACCTGGTCTTCGACATGCACAGCGAGTATGGCTGGGAGGGCACCAGCGAGGAGGGGCGGAAGGTGAAGGCGCTAAAGCAGCTCTTCCCCTCCAAGGTGGCGGTTTTTGCCCTCGATGAGGAGGGTGCCCGAAGGCGCAAGGTGTCCACCGACTTCGTGGTGGAGATCGGCTACGACGAGATCGAGCCTGAGGACATCGCCATGCTCAGAGAGACGCTTGGCATCACCGATGCCGCGGTGCAGGCCACCTATCGCCTCGCCCGCAGGTTCGGGGAGCGAAAGTGGCTGGAGAGCTTCCTTGCTATGGAGAGCAGGGAGGAGATAAACGAACTGGCGCAAAGCCTGGGGGAGCATGAGGCGACCATGGCGGCGCTTCATCGTCGCCTGGATAACTTGAGGAGGCTTCGCTTCCTCGTGCCCCAGGCCAGAGATAATGCCATCCAGCGCATCCTGGAGTACCTGGATCGAGGGATGAATGTAGTCCTGGAGTTTGGCCGCTACACCGATATCGTTGCCTATATGCTGGTGGCCAACCTCCTCACCCGGCGCATTCACGCCCAGTACCGGGAGCGGATGGAGCGGGCGATGGGTGAGGACATCGCCTCGCCCCGCCCCCTGGTAATCACCATCGAGGAGGCGCACAAGTTCCTCAGCCATGAGCTTGCCGGGCAGACCATCTTCGGCACTATTGCCCGCGAGATGAGGAAGTATAATGTCACCCTGCTGGTGATCGACCAGCGCCCCAGCGGCATCGA
>SOIC01000027.1 GCA_004377275.1 Dehalococcoidia bacterium | reverse complement strand
GTAATGGTAGGGACCGGTAAGGGTGCAGAGAATGGCATCCTCATCAGGGACGCGGCTACTCTGGAGCGGGCCTGCCAGGTGGATACAATCGTCTTCGATAAAACAGGCACCCTAACCCGAGGCAAGCCCGAGGTCACCGATGTAATCTCCCTCTCCAACCCCTATTCCAGTGACGAGATACTTAAACTAGCTGCCGCGGCTGAGAAGCGCTCGGAGCACCATCTTAGCGAAGCCATTGTCAGCAAGGCTGAGGAGATGGACATATCTATTCCGGAGGTAGCGGACTTCTCCTCCATACCAGGCAAAGGTGTGGAGGCAAGGTATAACGACACTGCTATTCTCGTGGCAAACAGGAAGCTATTTGCCGATAAAGGCATAGACATATCGACTGCGGAGGATAGGATAAGACAACTGGAAGGTGAGGGGAAAACAGTAGTGCTGGTGGCAGTGGAGGGTAGGATTGCCGGTACAATTGCAGTTGCGGATACAGCTAAGGATTACGCCGCTGATACAGTAGCCGAGCTCAAGCGCCGTGGGAAGCAGGTCATCATGATCACCGGAGATAATCGTGGCAGTGCCGAGAGCATCGCCCATAACCTGGGGATCGATCGGGTGCTAGCCGAGGTGTTGCCTGAGGATAAAGCCGCCGAGATAAAGAGGCTCCAGGAGCAGGGTCACACCGTGGCTATGGTCGGCGATGGTATAAATGACGCCCCGGCTTTGGTTCAAGCAGATGTTGGTATCGCTATCGGTTCCGGTACTGATATCGCTATCGAGTCTGGAGGCATAGTCCTGGTGAAGGATGACCTTCGCGATGTCGTCCGCACCCTGGGACTGAGCTGCTATACCATGCGTAAGATAAAACAGAACCTCTTTTGGGCTTTTTCCTACAATTCTCTGGGTATTCCGATTGCCGCCGGGATACTATATCCCTTCACCGGCTTCCTGCTTAACCCCATAATCGCCGGGGCAGCGATGGCCTTCAGCTCAGTAAGCGTGGTCACTAATTCCCTGAGTATGCGAAGATACCGTCTGCAAGAAGAGTTTAAGGAGGAGAAAGGCGATGAACGAACAGGAGGCACTGAGCCTGGCTATCAAGAGGGAAAAGGAGGCTCACCGCTACTATAGCGATGCTGCTAACAAGACTACCAGTGAGAGCGGCAAGAAAATGTTCTCATGGCTGGCCTCGGAGGAGATGGGGCACATAAAGATACTGGAGAAGCAATGGGAGAAGGTTAAGGAAGAAGGGATGTGGCTTTCTGAAGAGGGGTACTGTTCATATGGAGACATATCGAATCCAATCGAATGCACAGAATTTCCGTCAGACTCGGAGGCCAAAGGCGAGCTGAAGGAGGACGCCCCGGAACTGGAGATTCTAAAGGAAGCCATCGCTGCGGAGAGACAGGCGACTTCATTCTATGCCGATCTTGCCAAGAACACCTCTGACCCCAGTGGTAAGGCCATGCTTGAGAAGCTCTCCAGGGTTGAGCAAGGGCACCTGGATTTGCTGGAAGAGGAACATGAGTGGCTAAGAAGATCGAAGGAATTTTTCACGGTACACCGCTTTACCTTACCCTCATCAGCGTGATCTCTCGGTGAGAGGAGCCCCAAATGAATATATGGACTACTGCCCGGGGAAGCGATTATCCTCTAGGTCAACTTGAGGGCAAACCGCTTGGTGAGGACACTCTAGAAATAATGTTGGGGCCCAAAAATCGCGTAGGAGCGCGCTACTTCCAGTTAACCGTGCGGGACAGGTCCGGTAATGCAAGTCAGCCACTGTTACTGGCGCTGTACAACTCCGGTCCCTATCCTAGCTATAACTGGATCGAGGTGATAAAGCTGACGAGAAATATTGTCTTCCCGGAGCGAGAAGTGACCCTCTCGGAGACAGATTTACATAGCCTTTTTCGCTACCTCGCAGACTTAATTCCGCCCGGCGGACACATCATGGTAGAATATGAGAGTGCGGAATGGGCGGAGACCAGGCTCTCTATAGGGTGCGGCATCCCCGCTGTAGCGACACCATTGGGCAGCATGCTATTTCGGGTAGGCTGTGGAATGGCCTTCAAAGACTGGCATTTTGCCGAAGGAGGTAGCGAAGGCCCGAGAAAGTTACAGGGATATAAAGCGCTGCATGAAGATCATCGCCTTGCCCGGGCCGCTGAGATGGCAGCAGAACTTCGCTCCTTCCTCCGCAGGGAAACGCCGCCTAGCTGTCGCCACCTTTGGGAAGCAGCCCGGGACAGGACAGTGCAAATACTCAACACCCTGTCCACAGATCATCCTTCCTTAGCCGTTGCGGGAAAGAAAAAGTAAGGCGGAAAGACGTGAAGATAGCAGATTTCAGCTTCCGGGAAACCATAGGGAGCGGAAAGGAGGAAATCACCCCATGACTACCGTAGCACCCAAGTTAATCGAGTATGGCAATATCCGCTGGAATGCCGACTGGTGCAAACGCTGTTACATCTGTGTGGAGGCCTGTCCCAGGCAGGCGCTGGAGTTGAAGGACGATGCCATCATCGAGATTGAAGGCCTTTGTGACCGAACCGGCCTATGCCAGAGGCTTTGTCCCGACCTTGCCATCGAGGTCATTGAACCCAGGTCACGGGAGCGACAGTGATGAAACACCTGGTTCAGGGCAATGAAGCACTCTTCCTCGGCGCCCTCAAGGCAGGCGCGAACTTCTTCGCTGGCTATCCCATCAGCCCCTCAACGGACATCCTGGTCCTGGCCGCGGAACAGGCTGTCAAGGACCAAAACTTCAAGTTCATCCAGAGTGAGGACGAACTGGCTGCCGCCAATGCCATTATCGGCGCCTCGCTGGCCGGTGCCAAGTCTTTTACCGCTACCGCCGGGCCAGGTTTCACTCTGATGCAGGAGGCTATCGGCTACGCTCACGAGGTGGAGGTGCCAACGGTGTTTTTCAACATTCAACGGGTGGGGCCGGCTACGGGGATGCCCACAATGCCAGCGCAGCAGGATATTGTGCAGACAAACTATGGCAGCAGCGGTGACTACTATCC
>SOIC01000091.1 GCA_004377275.1 Dehalococcoidia bacterium | reverse complement strand
AGCTACCAATATGCAGGGGTGGGAAAGTGAAGGATGACCAGGACGTGGCTATTGTGAACACTGGCACAATGGTGGTCCACGCTCTTATCGCCACAGAGCAACTGGCAAAGGAAGGCATCGAGTGTGCCGTCGTTAACGCTCGCTTCATCAAGCCTCTGCACTCAGAACTTATTCTGGGGCAGGCTTACGTAGCGAAGGGGCTGATGACTATTGGGGAGGATGCCCTCGCCGCAGGATTGGGTGAAGGGATGGCGCGGCGGATCAGCAGCTCCTTTGCGGTGCTTGCCCGTGGAGGAGATAGCAGGCAGTGAAAGGGGATCAAAAGGTGAAGTCGCCCTCGGCCTTCAGGAAGTATCGCTCTGCAATCGATGCTGAACTGAGGTGGGTGCTGGCCGGGCGCAAGTCGCCCTTGTATGAGATGATGCGATACCACCTCGGTTGGGTAGATGAGCAGGGGAATCCCTCCCCAGGCTCACCGGGAAAGGCTTTGCGTCCAACCCTATGCCTGCTTGCCTGCGAGGCGGTGGGAGGAAGCTGGCACAAGGCGCTGCCGGCGGCGGTGGGGATGGAGATGATGCACAACTTTTCCTTGATCCACGATGATATCCAGGACGACGACCGGGAAAGGCGCCACCGCCCAACGGTGTGGAGCATCTGGGGAAAGCCTCAGGCAATAAACGCCGGCGACGCCCTCGCCACTATAGCCGGACTCGCATTGCTGGGCCTTGCCCATCGTGGCATCCCGGCAGGAAAGCAATTGCTCACTCACAAGCTCATGTATGAGGCTTGCCTCACCACCATCGAGGGTCAGTATCTTGACATTAGCTATGAGAGCCGCTTTGATATCGTGGTGAGCGATTACCTGGAGATGACCGAGAGGAAGACCGCGGCCCTCATTTCCCACTCCCTTGAGGTGGGCGCATTGCTGGGTAGCGATGACGAAGCCGTGATACGGGGGCTCTCCCGCTTCGGCTGGAATTTGGGGATGGCATTCCAGGTCAGGGATGATATCCTAGGTATATGGGGTGATGAGATGAAGACCGGCAAGCCCTGGGGCAGCGATATCAGGCACAAGAAGAAGTCTCTCCCCATCGCATATGCCTTGGAGACAGCAAAGGGCAAAGCGAGAAGAGAGCTGGTGGATATCTACCAGGAGGAAGTAATTGATGATGAGGGCGTACGCGCGGTTCTGGGAATTCTGGAGGCTGTTGAGGCCAGGGTCTATGCCCAGGGTTTAGCCAATGAGTATCATGATGCGGCCCTGGAGCAACTTAGAGGGCTATCGCTTCTGCGCTGGCCGCGGAGTCAGCTTCGTGATATGACTCGTTTTGTTGTGGAGCGCGAATCTTGATGCCCAGTTTCGCACCTGTGGGCAAAGAGCGGGTATTGGTCAAAGGGGAAAGCGGCAATCCACCAACAACTGGAGTCTCTGTCCCCGGCATGGATCTTCGGCAAAGGGCTGCGGTGAGGAAAGAATGGCAAAACTCGTCAAGAAAGCTGCCGAACTAGGCTTTTGCCCTGGCGTGGCGAGGGCCGTCGAGACCACCATGAGGGCGGCTCGAAGCACCCCTGTTTTCACTCTGGGAAGGCTGGTGCACAACGATGTCGTGGTCAGTGAGCTTGAGGCTATGGGCATAGCGGTAATACACAGCCTTGATGATGCCCGAGGTCTTGTTGCCATCAGCGCCCACGGTGTCCCCGCCCAAGTTTACCATCAGCTTCAGCACCGGGGATTGAAGTTTATCGATACCACCTGCCCGATTGTCAGGAAAGCCCAGCAGGTGGCATCGCAGCTTGCTAGCGAAGGCTACTTTGTTGTGGTATACGGTGACCCTGGTCACGCCGAGGTAAAAGGGCTACTCGACCGGGCGGGCCCTAAGTCAAAGGCTGGCCTTTCCGTCTCCAGCATCTTCAGGGGAAGGCTGCCAAAACGCTTGGCCATTCTCTCTCAAACTACAAGGCTCTCGCATGAAGTTCAAGCCTTCGTCGGCGAGCTTTTAACTTCCCTGGAGAAGTTCCAGGACATCAGAATAGCAGTAACCCTTTGCTCACACGTAGCGAGGAGGGCGCGTGAGGCGGCCTCGTTGGCTTCGAGCACTGACCTGGTGGTGGTAGTTGGTGATCCTCAAAGCTCTAACAGCAACCGACTTGTGGAGTGGTGTAACCAATTTGGGTATGCAAGACTGGTTTCATCTGCCAACATGATCGATGGCGAATGGCAGGAACTCAGGGTGGCCCAAACGGTAGGAGTGACCTCAGGGACTTCAAGCCCCAATTGGCTTATAGATGAAGTGATAGATGCTATTGAAAGGCTCGATTAGCCGGCTACTCTATCCTTGGTTGCTGGGCTTTCGAAGTGTTAATAGACGTGCACTTGAGGGGAAATTCGCCTGTCCCGGTAGGAATCCCGCGACACAAAACGAATGGCACTGGAGCCAGGGAAGGGGCAATTTAGTAAGCTCTTGCCATTTGCTACCAGGGTCTCGGGCTGCTGCAGAACCTTAGCACTTCGGCGAAATTGTTAATCCGCTCCAGGTTGTTGGTCTCCAGGGTGCCGTCATAGGTGAGGTTAATCCAGGGCTTCCCGTATAATTCACTGAACTTCTCCGACATGGCCGCCACAATTCCTCCCGGCATACAACCATGCGGCATTACCGAGATCACGCCGGCAAACTCAGGGTTCTCCATCCAGTCGATTCCGCTCCCGATGCTAATCACCGCCTCGCTGCCACACTTCGGCGATAGGTGTTGGCGCGAGAACGCCAGTATCTCCTTTGTGGTAGGCTCCCGCGTATCGAGAAAGCCATTGAAATTGATAGCTATTGAGTGCTCATCGTGGTCTTGCATCCGCTTTCTGATGTAACCGGTAACCACCTTTTTCAGCTTCCTCTCCCTGATACCATCCTCAATGTTCCGGTGCGTCATGTACTTGATCCACTCCCCCACCGGGGAAACGATGACTTCAAGCCCGGCCTTTTCGCACTCCTTCACCAGGTCGCAATTGCTGAATCTATTGGAGCGTAGGAAGATCTCGCCGTTGATCCCGACCAGCGGCCTCCGCGGCTTGTCCTGGTCGATCATGGTACGAAATGCAGCGGTGGCATCCTGCAGGACATCATCGAAATCATCATTCTGGCGAACGCGGTGAGCAATCCCGGCGGTGTATTCGCTGAAGAGTTCCTCAGCGGCCCCGGCTGACTTTTCGTAGGGGCGGGTGTGCCAGAGGAGCCTCAGCAGGTAGTCCATGGCCACAATGCCCTTCCAGGCCAGGCGCTCGAAGGCTGTGCCCAGGCCCAGGTCTCGATAGGCGTTGTTTGAAACCGTGGTCCGTATCGGTAGATCGAAACCGAGCTCCCTGAATATCCTCACCTGCTCCACGGCGTATTTTCCGAAACGGCATGGCCCGAAGGCGCTGGCCATGAACCCCTCAATGGCCTTCAGGTCAACCTCACCGTGACCGTTCTCAGCTAGGAATCTCATAAAGTCGCCCAGGGTTACGCGGAAGGGCAGGCATTCCGTACCCCGGGTTACCCTATTACTGTAGAGCAGGGATTGTTCCGTTGACTCTGGAAGCACGGTGGCCTCAACCCCGAAGGCCTGCATGGCAGCGGCCAGTATCTCGGCGTGTGGAGCCATCATAGGGAGGAGAAGCTTCTTTCCTAAATTGACCGTAGTGGGCGCTGAGCGGTAGGAATTCTCATCCCAGCCGGCGATTTCTTTCCCGCTGCGGGCGAATCCGCTGATGGTATCGATGAAGGCCTCGAGGCGGGTAACAATGCCCGCCTCGGCGGCATGCTCGTCGATTTCCAGTTGACCCAGGGGCTTGCCCCCCATGATATCTTCAACAATCTTGATTATGAATGAGTTCGGGCCACAGCCGAAGTTGGTCAATACCAGCCCATATAGCTGTGGGTCTGAGGCAGTGAGCGCCGCGCCGGCGATGTGCTTTCCTTCGTAGAACCAGTAAGGGCGGTCTGAGTATTCTTTGATGTTTACCGAGGCGAGAGGCAGGAAATCGAGGGGTATGGGCACAACGCCGAGCTGGGAAAGTTTTTCGGCAATCCCCAGGTTTGCCCCCGAGTCCTGCGACATATAGGACCGGGCGAAGATTACCACACCCAGCTGGTTGTTCTGGCGGATTTGCTCCATGATCTTACGCCCCAGTTCCACCTGTGCCGCCTCAAACTCCCGCTGCGCCCTGAGCCCGGCGAGGGCAGCCTTCCTGCCCTGTTGCCGGCTGAAACCCATCTTTACCGCGACCGCGGCAAAGTTACTGATCACATCAGCGTCGCCCATGCTGAAGTCAATTATTGGCGTCAGCAGACGTTTTTCCAGTCCCAGAACCTGGCGGATAATAAACGGGGATGCCTGAACCAGGGGGCAGGAATACTTTTGGTTCTCATCCCCATCTTTCAAACCCAAACGAATGGCGCAGGGATAAAGGATGTAGTCCACATCGTGGAGGCTTGCCGCATGACCATGCAACAGCTTGATCGGGAAACAACTGTCGGTATAGCTCAACTCACAGGAGTGCTCCATGATTTGCTTGGTGGTCTTACTCGAAAGGACAACCCTGGTGCCAAGGGCATTCAGGAAGCCGATAATGAGCGGGGCGTAGTCATACAGGATGAGCGCTCGGGGTATCCCCACTGAAGGCCCGGTGCCCGCCCCTTCCCGGTATTCCTTAAATAACAGCCTCTCGCGCTCATCGAAGGGGGTTCCCCTTTTTTCCTGTTTAATGGTGCTGTCGAAAAGATCGCACCTGCTGCCATAGAAAGTGGGTGCTTCGCCGGGTATTTCCAATCGACTTATGGTGCAGTTATTGTCGCATATCTTGCAGATGAAGGTGGAAAGGGTATGATCGCTCTCAATGACTTTTTGAAAGCCCTTAAAATTCGAGCTTTTTCGAACCTTCGATGGCTGACTTTTTGCCGGCCCCTCATATTCATGAGCAATACGGCTAGTTTCGATATTCGAGCTTTTTTCTTCCATCTCCTCCTTGGCCAGCAGAGCTGCCCCTATTGCGCCGCTGACCTCCTTGTGCTCCGGCACGATTATGGCCTTTCCCTGGAGTGCCTGCTTAAAAGCAGAGACAATGGCGTCGTTGTAGAATACTGCTCCGGTCAGTATTACTTTGTCGCCCAGTTTCCTCGCGCCTACCACCTTGGAGAGGTAATTCCCGGCAATCGAGTTGGCAAGGCTGGCGGTGATCACCTCCAGGGGCACGCCTTCCTGTTGGGCTGAGGCAACGGCCTGTCCCATGAAGGCAGCGCATCTCGATCCCAGATCGATGGTATGGGGCGCCTGGAATGCCAGAGCGGCAAAATCGCCATTATTCACCGAAACACCGAGTTGTTCCGCCAGCTCATCGATGAAACTTCCCGTTCCCGCAGCGCATGCCTTGTTCATCTGATAGTCAACGACAACGCCGTTTCGCTTGATCACCAGCTTGGAGTCCTGGCCCCCGACCTCGATGATATCCGCAGCAGGGTCTATATCTACAGCAGCCCTTGTCTGCGCCGTGATCTCATTCTTTATTAGGTCGGCGCCGATAAAGCTGCCCACCAGATATCTCCCCGAGCCGGTAACGCCCACCCCGGCGATGCTGGCCTTGTCCCCAATGTCACGGTTCAGGTTTCTAAAGACCTCGGTGACGGCATCAATAGGCTTTCCTGCGGTCATGAGGTAATTCTTTGCCATGACCCTTGTGCCTGACTGGTCGAGGACAACCGCCTTGGTGCTGGTAGAGCCAACATCGACCCCCAGGTAGCCGGTGAATGGCTGGTCTATTTTCGGGGCTACCCAGCCATCCTGCTGGGTGACCTTCTCCAGCCTCGGCGTTTCAAAGTAGTGTCGCTTGGTATCTGCTTCCGGCAGCACAATTACTCTCGAACTCTTCCCTGATGCCCTTGCAAGCAGGGCTGAACCCAGAGCCTCAATATAGAGGTAATTTTGGGGGACAACTATATTTACCTGATGCCCATTCCTTGAAGAGAGCACTTCATTGAGGGAGTCCACTATGGCGCTATTGGCGGCAACGCCGCCGACAAAATAGATTGGCTCCTCAAGGGCCCCGCTGGTCAGCGAGGCGACCCCACGGGCGATGCTGTCGCAGAGCCCGCAGAGCATTGTTCCCAGCGGCACGCCCTTCTGCTGAAGGTGGATAAGGTCGGTCTTGGCAAAAACGCTGCATCTGGCGGCGATCCTTGGCGGGCTGTCGTCAGACCGCTGCGCCAGGCGGGCAAAATCCTCCATGCTGATGCCCAGCCGGTATGCCTGCTGGTCGAGGAATCTTCCGGTGCCCGCGGCGCAGAGCGGGTTTGATGCCACCTTCCATGGCCTTCTCAGCCCATCCTCCAGCCCGATGACCAGCGAGGTCTGGCCCCCAATCTGAATGATGGTTTTTGCGTCAGGATGGGAGTGAAGAAGCCCTGAGGCGATGGAAAGCGAGCTGCTGTATTCCGACCAGTTCAGCTCCCGTGGTATTACCGCCCTGCCTGAGCCGGATACACCTGCCGCGGCAATCTGTTCAAGATTGAACTTTTTACTCAGCCGTGAAATAAGTGAAGCCACCGCAGCCTGCGGGCTGGCGGTTATCTTCTCGGTATCAAGCGCGGCTAACTCACAGTTGTCATCAATGAGCGCTAGTTTAGCGTTAACCGAGCCGATATCTACACTCAGGAAGTATTTCATTTCACCCAATATTATTACGAGATATTACCATATTAAGTGTGGTTTTGCAAGCTACCAACGCTTTTTATCTGCCGCCGCAGCCCTTGACAACATGTGCATTTTATCACTAGGATGTAAAGGCAGTGCCAGAGGGGAGGTAGAATTGGATTTTCGATTCAGCGATGATGAAGAGGCCTTTCGCAGAGAGGTCCAAGACTTCCTTAAGAGAGAGCTTCCGCAGTCGCGTGAGCGGGCCGTGCTCCATGGCGGGGAAACGGACGAGGAGTGGGAGTTCACCAAGCAGTTCACCAGGAAGCTGGGAGAGAAGGGCTGGATCGCTATCTGGTGGCCCAGGGAATATGGCGGCCTGGAGGGCTCGGACATGGAATATCTCATCTTCAATGAGGAGACCGCCTACCGCAGGGCGCCGCGCATGGATGGTGGGGGAACGGGGATCGTGGGGCCTACCATCCTGGCCCACGGCACCGAGGAGCAGAAGAAGCGTTTCCTCCCCCCCATAGCACGGGGGGAGGTGATGTGGATCCAGTGTTTCTCCGAGCCCGATTTTGGCTCCGACTCCGCTGGAATTAAGACTACCGCGGTGGAGGATGGTGGCTCTTATATCATTAACGGACAGAAGACCTGGATAAGCTTCGGTCACCGTGGCGACTTATGCTATATGACGACGAGGACTGACCCTGAGGCACCCAAGCACCGCGGGCTCAGCTTCTTCCTGGTCGATATGAAGAGCCCGGGGATCGAGGTCCGCCCCATAACCAACATGATCGGTGCCGATGAATTCTGCGAGGTCTACTTCGATAACGTACGTGTCCCCAGAGAGAACATGTTGGGGGAGAAGAACCAGGGCTGGATGATCATGATGACCACACTCAGCTTTGAGCGGGGGACGCTGGCCTCTATAGCGGGCTCAATGCGGCGCACCGTTGATGACCTGGTAGCCTTTGCCAAGGAAGCGCGCTACCAAGGTCAGCCCCTGGCCGGGGACCCCGCAGTGCGGCAAAAGCTGGCCGATTTAGTTATCGAGGTCCAGGTGGCGCGCCTCTTCGTCTACCGGGTGGTCTGGATGCAGGGACAGGGGCTTATCCCCACCTACCAGGCTTCGATGGCGAAGCTTTATGGCGATGAGCTGAACCTCCAGATTACACGTCTGGGCACCGAAATCATGGACCTTTATGGCCAACTGGCATGGAAGTCTAAATGGGCTCCGCTGAACGGGGAGATCGCCGGTGCCTATCTGAACAACCTTGGCTGCCTCTTCGCTGGTGGCACCCCGGAGATTCAGCGTACCATTATTGCCACAATTGGGCTGGGACTCCCGCGGCGCTAGCTCTTGACAGGAGATAACATCGATTTTAATATCAATAGAGTCTGCGCTGCCGCAGGACTGTCTTAGTATTGATTACACTGTCCACAGTGTAATGGGTGAGAAGAGCGAAAAAAGGAGGGTTGTAAATGGAACTTGGACTGAAGGGGAAGACCGTAATCATCACTGGCGGGGCTTCCAATATCGGGCGTGGGATCACCCTGTGCTTTGCCAAAGAGGGCACGAATATAGTGGTCGCTGACCTCGATGAAAAACAGGCAGGCAAGGTGGCAGACGAGGCCAAGGCCGTGGGAAGTAAGGCTATCGTGGTGAAGACAGACGTCACCAATTACGATGCTGTGGAAGCGATGGTGAAGAAGACAATAGACGAATTTGGCTCGGTAGATATCCTGGTAAATAATGTGGGCTGGGACCTGCAGCAGCTCTTTATCGATACCACACCCGATTTTTGGGACAAGATAATAAATATAAACTATCGGAGCGTGTTGAATTGCACTAAAGCGGTGCTGGGCCACATGATCGAGCGCAAGAGCGGCGTGATTCTAAGCACTGGATCCGATGCGGGGCGTATCGGTGAGTTTCGCGAGGCGGTCTATGGAGGTACCAAGGGCGCTGTGATCGCCTTTACCAAGGCAGTTGCACGGGAGGTTGGCCGCTACAATGTGCGGCTTAATGTAGTATGTCCCGGAGTTACTATCCCGAAGAGCGAAGATGAGTACGGTGAAGACAGTGGGTGGAAGCTTTCGCGCGGTTTCTTCACCGATGAGATAATGGAAAAGATCATCAAGGCTTACCCGCTGCGGCGGCTGGGGACGTCAGAGGATATCGGTAATGCAATGGTATTCCTGGCCTCGGATGCCGCTAACTTCATCACCGGGCAGACCCTCAGCGTCAGCGGCGGATATTCCATGATGTAGGCATATTATGGGGTGCATAGCTGCGGGCTGATTTCAACCGTTTGTGAGTTGACGTTATACCCGTTTCTTGGTAAAATGCTCATAGTTTTCATGGTCTTTGAATTCAGATGGTAGAAAGGAGCGAGCAATACTTATAATATTGCGGATTATGTAAAATGAAGGTATGGTCAAGGGGACTGGGAAAGCAGGCGTTATTTGCAGACTGGTTTAAAACTGATCTAGAGCTGGATGGTAGGACTCTCAAAGCTAAAGGGATCGTGCGCGACAAGGGGATTATCTGGGACTGTCAGTTTACATTTACCAAGGACGATATCCCTGGGCTATTGCATATGCTCCTGTCGTTTCCGGTGCTCCGCCTTTTTGTCAGAAACATAAATTACGTGTTAACTTTTGGTTTCGAGCGATTTATTCTGCGGCGGGCGGGCAAGGAGAAGCCCAGAGGCAGCTCCTGAGTATCCTGAATAGAGAGGTGGTTTTCTAAAGTGAGGTTTTGGTCAAAAGGTCTGGGAGAGCGAGAACTGGTAATCGACTTAAGCAAAGGTAAACTGACAATGGAGGAGGGTAAGGTTCTTATGCGGGGCACCATTACGGAGCCGGTCTCTTGGAACTACGAGATAACACTGTTTAAAGAGGATGTACGCGGGATACTACGGATCGCGCTTTCAATTCAGGGGATAGTTTATTTTATAAAGAATATAACCGGCGTAGGAACTTATATTAAAGAGATAGGCAAGTTGGGTTCGAAACCGGCCGAAGCGAAACCGGCCGAAGCGAATCCGGCCGAGGCGAATCCGGGTGAGACGAAACCGGGCGGGAGCGCTGGCTCCTGAGCA
>SOIC01000138.1 GCA_004377275.1 Dehalococcoidia bacterium | reverse complement strand
AGAGCACCAGCCTCCGGAGCTGGGGGCGAGCGTTCGAGTCGCTCCAGGGGCGCTGTTGCGTGCTTTAAGTTGGCTATAATGGCCCATCTTTTTGAGATTCGTTGGCATGGTCGTGGGGGGCAAGGGGTAGTTACCGCCAGTGAAATTCTTGCCGAAGCTGCCCTTGAGGAAGGAAAGTATTTTCAGGCCTTCCCTGATTATGGCCCCGAGCGCATGGGAGCACCGATCAGGGCCTACACCAGGATAAGCTCCTTACCAATCAGGCAGCACTGTCAGATCACGCAGCCTGATGCTGTAGTGGTGCTTGACCCCACATTAATCGGTGTCGTTGATTTTATTGAGGGGGTCAAGGAAGGAGGGGTGCTGGTGGTTAATACCTCCCTCTCCCCGACGGAGCTGAGGAGCAGGCTGGGATTTGATAGAGGGAAGGTATTTACCGTCGATGCCACCCGCATTGCCCTGGATACGATAGGGAGAAATATCCCCAATACTACCATAATCGGCGCCCTGCTCAAGGCTTTGGAGATGGTGAGCAAGGAAGCCGTCTGCGAGGAGATTGGGAAGCGCCTGGAAGCAAGGGGGGGCAAAGAGATGGCCAGGGCCAATATTGAGGCCTTCGAGCGAGCCTATAATGAGGTAACAGAGGCGTAGCAATGGCGTGTGATCCTGCTAACACAATCTCCATTTCCAGCCTTTTGAAAGTCAAGGGCTGGCGAGAGATCCCAATCGGTGGGATAATCATCGATGCCGGAAACTCCGAGGAATATCAGACCGGGGGCTGGCGTTCTTTCCGTCCGATATGGGATGAGAGTAAGTGTAATAACTGCAAGGTTTGCTGGATTTACTGCCCTGATGGCTCGATCCGGGTACGGGATGGGGTCGTCGCAGGAATCGATCTTAACTATTGCAAGGGGTGTGGTATCTGTGCCAAGGAGTGCCCGCAGGGGGCGATCGAGATGGTTGAGGAGTATAAGGCAGAGGAGAAGGTGAGGCAATGACATTGCAAAAGGTGAAGGGCACCCCCGTTGCCCTCGAGGGCGATCGGGCGGTGGCGGAGGCCATGCGCCAGATGAACCCCGATGTGGTGGCAGCTTACCCGATTACTCCCCAGACAGAGATCGTGATGCGCTTTAGCGATTTTGTGGCCAGCGGCGAGGTGGAAACCGAGTTTATCCCGGTGGAGAGCGAGCATGCGTCGATGAGCGCGTGCATTGGTGCCTGTGCTGCCGGAGGGCGCGTCCAGACGGCAAGCGCGGGTGCGGGGATAGCCCTCATGTGGGAGGTGCTCTGGGTGGCTTCCGGGTCACGTCTACCCATCGTGATGCACGTGGTTAACCGATCTCTGTCGGCTCCGCTGAATATTCACTGTGACCATTCCGATTCCATGGGCATGCGCGATGCCGGGTGGATCCAGCTTTACGATGAGGATGTGCAGGAGGTATATGATAACGCAATTCAGGTAGTGCGCATCGCCGAGCACCCCGATGTTCTGCTCCCCGCGCTCCACGCGCTCGACGGCTTTATCCTGGGACACAGCGTAGAGAGACTGGAGCTACTGCCCGATGAGGCGGTACAGGAGTTTATCGGTACCTACACATCGGCTTATCCCCTTCTAGATGTGGATCATCCTGTCACCTATGGCCCCATGGACCTCCAGGATTATTTCTTTGAGCACAAGCGCCAGCAGGCGGAGGCTATGGTGCATGCGCTCGATGTTGTGGCGCAGGTCGGCGATGAGTACGGCCAGCTTACCGGGCGTTACCATGGTCTGATCGAGGGGTACCGCCTGGAGGATGCTGATTACGTTACCGTGGCGCTTGGCTCCACTGTGGGAACTGCTAAGACCGCCGTTGACCAGATGCGAGACGAGGGGATCAAGGTAGGCCTGCTCAAGGTACGCTGCTTCCGGCCATTCCCAGCGACAGCGGTGGCCCGGGCACTGGGTGATAAAAAGGCGATAGCGGTGCTCGATCGCTCCCTCTCTTTCGGCGCTCAGGTCAACCCGCTTTGCCTCGAGGTCATTGCCGCCCTTTCCACCCATGGCTTCGCTCCCAAGCTGGTCAATTATGTCTATGGTCTGGGGGGACGGGACACGGTTCCTGCCCAGATCTGCGATATATATCAGGAGCTTATCAGGATAGATAGTGATGGGATCACTGGACCAATCTTGCGATATGTAGCGGTGCGGGATTAGGAGTTTGGGATGGTGCTTAGCTTAGAGCCCATTTCTATAGAGCGAGACTTACTGGCCCCTGGCCACCGGCTGTGTGCCGGTTGTGCCGAGACCATCGTGGTGCGCCAGATCCTGCATGCTGTAGGCGAGCCAGTAATCGTCGCCTCCTCTACCGGGTGTCTGGAGGTAGCCACATCGCCCTACCCATATACCTCGTGGCGCGTTCCCTGGATACATAGTGCTTTCGAGAACGCTGCTTCCACCATCTCCGGCGTGGAGACGATGTACCGTGCCCTGGTGAAGCGGGGCAAGATCGAGGATAAGGGTCTCAAGTTTGTTGTCTTTGCCGGGGATGGTGCCACATATGATATCGGCCTTCAGTTCATCAGTGGCGCATTTGAGCGGGGACACAGATTCCTGTACGTGTGCCTTAACAACGAGGCCTATATGAACACCGGCATCCAGCGCTCCAGCGCCACCCCTTTCGGTGCGTGGACCACCACTTCACCGGTGGGGCCTGTGATCCCTGGCAAGCAGCAAAACCGCAAGGATATTGCGGCGATATTCGCCGCTCATAATATCCCCTTTGTGGCCCAGGCGGCGCCCCATGCCTGGCGAGACCTGATGTCCAAGGCCAAGAGGGCTATTGACGCCGATGGCCCCTCCTTTATCGATGTGCTCATCCCCTGCCAGAGGGGGTGGCGCTTCCCTACCGATGAGACCATTGCTCTCTCCAGGCTCGCCGTCGATACCTGCGTCTGGCCTCTGTACGAGGTGGTCGATGGCGAGTGGCGGCTGAACTACCGTCCTGACCCCAAGAGGCCGGTTGCCGACTGGCTCAAGTCCCAGGGCAGGTTCCAGCACCTGCTCAAGCCGGA
>SOIC01000002.1 GCA_004377275.1 Dehalococcoidia bacterium | reverse complement strand
CTAAAATCTGGCATAAAATAGGCAGGTCAACCGGACGCACTGGTAGGAAACCAACCCCCTTTGTTGCCTATTACGGCGCAAGGAACCACTTTATCCTTATGGAAAAACATTGGAGCAGGCTTCAGTTGGTTACCTCAACCCTGTACTTTATCGTCATTCGACTCTTCGTACTATATCTATACCATGATCGTCAATGGTGTACATTGAAGAGTTATGGATTGGGATTCTGGGATTATCTGAGGAGGAAGTGGTGATTCCAATCTACAAGACCGCCAAATACATATGAGAATACTGATAAAGAGGTGCCCCGATTATATCGGGGCCAGGGGTCTCCCCGATGTATCGGGGCAACTTTAAAAAATCCCCCAAGATTGGGGGATATAAGGGGTTGATAAAGACTATTTCAGTAGTCTCACATAAATAAACGTATATAATTCAATTCTCTTCAACTCTCGTAAACTCGCAATAACCTCTCAGACACTTTTCTCCAGTCGAACTCTTCTTCGGCATACCTACGGGCATTTAGGCCCATTCTTTCTCTTTCATCAGGGTTATCTATCAAGTGCTTGATCTTCTCGGCCAATTGCCGCTCATCGGCTGGGTCAATAAGAAAGCCATTCCACCCATCTCTGACTTGCCGTGGTATACCGCCAACTTTTGTGGCAATTACCGGCTTGCCAGAGGCCATTGCCTCCAGTGTAACAAGTGGGTCGCCTTCACCTAGAGAAGGGAGTACAAATATATCGGCGGCTGTATACAACGTCCTCAATTCTTCAGATGGGAGAGAACCGGTAAATATAATATTATTCTCCAGTTGATAGCGCCGGGTGAAACTGAGCATTTCCCCCGTAGTGATAGACTTATCCACAGCAAGGAATGTAGGCGAGCCAACCAGCACGAATAGTGTATCTCTGTACCGAAACTCATTTACCACTATATTAGCCGCTTTTATAAGATACTCCACTCCTTTTATCTCGGCCAGCCGCCCGACGAATAAGACCGTCAATTTCCCTTCCAGTCCATACCTCTTTACAGTCCCCTCTACCTCGATATTAGGGTTAAAAAAGTCGGTATCCACCCCATTGTGTACCACAACGATATTCTCCGCTTTGACCTTACCTCTATAAATGAAACTCTCTTTCGCTAAATCGTTCAACGCAATCACCCTTTTAACCCGCCTCATAAGATATGAGTCAAGAAGCAGCGTAATTCTTTCCAAGGTGCTTAATTCGTTGGTAGCCAATGCCCAATGGCTTAGGTGACAGGTATAGAACATTTTGCTACGTAGTCTTCTATTTAGGAGGACTAAGATCAACCCAATCACGGTTAAGTGCAGGTGTATTATGTCTATGTTCTGCCTGTTCCTTCTTAGATATCTACTTACCTTAAGTGCAAAAAGTGCGATGTTAAGCTCGGCCAAGACAAAGCGGATAAACCCAGGTGATTTGCCAAAACGAACTTGCAGGGCGTCTAATCTGGCTATTTTCACGTCTTCCACACAATCAATAGAGAGGTCATCTTTTGAATACTTCCGGTCCAAGATGACTACTTTGTGGCCCATCCTGGCCAGGTGCTTGGAGGTGTTGAATATCACCGTCTCGGGAGCTCCTTCTCTTTTTGCTGGCACCCTCACCTTACCACGGGATGTTTGCACTATCTTCATCATTATCCCCTTAGCCTTTCTTGCACCGAAACAATCTGATCCATACGGTTTGTATGAGCGATAAACACCGGAATCATCACACCCGCGCTTTAGGAGAATACTTCGAGTTAGATTTTGACATCATCAGCATGTTTTAATGTTTTGAGAATATCTCCAGGCAATAGGCTCCTATCGGAACGTCCTAACCTTATCTCTGAGGATTCAATACAGTTCCTATTAGGTGAGGTGCCCCATGACAGGACGCTACACTGCACCTCTGTAAAGTTCAATCTTCAATCAATTCTCGGTCAGAGAGAACCATATTGCTCTTTCTTCCTATGAAGTAATATGCCGATGCAGCATCAAGTGTGCCAGGTCTATCAATTAGGTAATAGTCAATGTACTTTAACCAAAAGGAAGTAAGCCTTACAAAAGCGCCCACAAGGGCTCTTGCAGCTTTGGATTTAACAAAACTCAGGAGGAAATATCGGTATGCCCAAGCTAATGCCATTCCTGGCCCACCCACTGCGCCGCTAGAAATCTCTTCAAACTTTCTAAATAAAAGACGATTCCCCCGGCGAGTAAAGCGGGTGAAGTCATATTTGCCACCGTGTACTTGTTGCATAAATGGAGTCTCCGCATAGACCAGCCCACCTTCCTTTAGCACCCTATGAATTTCTTCGACACAACGGTATGGATCTACGACATGCTCGAGCACGGCCTGTATGATTACACCATCAAGCGAACTGCTGTCGAAGGGGATATCGTGTGCATCGCAGATCAATGCTGTACGTGGGCCAAAAGAAACATCACTCTCGATACATTCAATAGAGGGAAATGACAATATACGTTGCATTCCGCGACCTGCTGTGCCACAGCCAACTACCAGTACTCTAGGATTCTTATTCTCTTTAAGGAGTAGCTCTGAGAATTTTTCATAGTTGGTTTTCGCCTTTATATTGCAATCAATTGCAGGCAGCAGATTAACCATCAATCGCTTTATTCTGGATGACGGTCTGAAGAAAGTATATCTGCGATTTACGAAGTCATCGGTAGAGAAAAGACTGGAGGATTCATTGATCAAGACAGGTATGCCATCTACTATAGGAAAATGAGCTTTGCACCCAGCATTCGTGCATATAAATTGACAATCGCTTAATATCAACTTAGATTTGCAAATCGGACAGCGCAGCAACTCCTGAGTGCTTGCCGTTAGTTTGATTTTGGCATCCATTATAACCCCATCTCATCCTTTGAATTCTATTTTGGTTGGGGCTTCTTACAATACCTGAATTCTTCTATCCCCTTTGCCGACATTCTGGCTCAGTTTAGCCTCCAGGCCCTCGTTGGTCAACCTTCATTGCCGGGTCGTTGGCGAACACGGTAACATCAAGCTCACGAGTCAACGCTCGCTCATGTTTCTCACGTGGTATTCCATTCTGCCGATGGTGGGGGAATATCCCGGGCATACCTGGCGGATCTTCATTTAGCCGTTACCTCTTCTGGGCCAGTACGAATATCAACATTCCGAACTGCTTGAAAAAGGCATTGCGCTCAAGGTGAGTGAAAAACCTATCACAGAACTCAGTGATTCTTTTCCTGCCAAGCATGTCCAGACGAGGGAAGGCGGAGTACTGAACTTGACAAGCAACGAAGCCATTCTCTTCGACAATCTTGGTGATTTCCTTCTTAGTGTAGATTCTGGCTGTCTGAAACCTTTTTCTAATAAATCGCGGCGCCCAGGAGAAGAAAGGCACTTGGCCATAGAAGCCGCGAATTATGGTTTTACCAATTCTAATATAGTGCATCTCAAGGGGGTACAATCTATTCGGGACGGAGACAACCAAATAACCCTTATTCTTTAACACTCGTTCGGCTTCTTTGAGTGCGATTTCCGGGTTTTGTATATGTTCCAACGCCTCTATAATCATAACTACGTCACAGCAGGAATCGCTAAAAGGCAGGCATTCAGCATTAGCTATAGCAAATTCAGTATTTGCTTTGAATCCTACTGCATCCTCTCGGGCTTCCCTTAGCGCATCTCGTGCTATGTCGATCCCTATAGCCCTTTGAGCCAACTTTGCTAGGCTTAAAGTATAAACTCCATTCCCGCATCCAATTTCTAGAACGGTCTTGTCGGCTAGCGACAAATGGGCCAAGAGCCCCAAAACTCGCTCTGTCCTCTTTATGATAGCTAGGTCTTCAGCTCTTGGTCTTCTAATAGTCCCCAAGCCTAAGGTCATCGCCTGAGCTCTTCCAATCTCCTTAATCTTGTGCAATATGCTCTATTCGTGCTGAGGAAGCGCTGAGTCCATAGCTCATTTCTTAGAGACCAGCATATCTAGGATGGCTTCATATTGCCTGGCGGTGTCGTCCCCAGTGCGCTGGGGAGGGAGATAATGGACCTCCCTACGGGATCTGAGGGTCGGGTAACGCGTTAACGCTGCATTCATTTCTCGTTGATCTTTTCCACCGCCTTAAGCAGGATAGGATTCACTCCAGCAGCCTGGGAAAAGCTTATCAGCATTCTTATGTCCTTGGGCAGGCACGCCCCCCTGTAAGGTTTTGAGTGTTGCGTCGCTCCGTAAGTGCTTATCCTGGGGTCCATAGAGGCGATCTTGCCTACTTCATGAGAATTGACCCCGACTCGGTCACAAATCTCATGAATCTCGTTGAAGTATGAGATGAGCATGGCCAGGTAGGCATTACAAGTAAGCTTAGCCATCTCGGCTGTCGTTGGATCCACCCTTACAATAGGGGACAGTATGGGCCCATAGAGTTCCTCAAGGAATTTGCCATGAGTGGTGCAACATTCTCCAACGACTACCCGCCAAGGATTCACTTCATCTTGAAGAGCAGTGGCCGCTCGCAGAAACTCAGGAACAAAACAGATGTGGCGGCTATGCTTTTTCATCAATCTCTGGGTTGTGCCTGGGGCGACGGTGCTTCTTATTACGGCAAGGCCGGCTACATCCCTCAACATAGCGAGGGTGTCATCAACGGCGGAGTCCGGGGTGCAAATAAAGTGAACATCGGCATCTGCAGCCTTTTCGGAGACGTCGAAGCCCTCAGTTATAAGCGCCTTTAGCCTCTCCGTGCTCATGTCAACGCAGATGACGGAGTGCCCAAATCTGAGGAAGCAGTCGGCTGTTGCCGTACCCACTACCCCGGCCCCAATTATGGATATCTTCATACAACCTCCTATCAGAGTTCACCTGTCGAGCGTGGCTACTGCTCTTCCAGCCCTCTTTTTGGAGTTAGCATTAGTTTAACGATTTCAAAGATAAAACCCAAACCCACTGCGCAGACAGAGGCGACCAAAATTGAAACTTTCTTTAGCTCCGCTATAGAATCAGACCCTCGAAATACCTTGCCCATCCTTTGTGGGATATATTTGAGGAGCAGGTCTCGCAAGTATGCCCTCTCGGTGGCAATGGGTTGTGAGGCAGAGCTTATGCTGCGCAGCAATGCCTTGGAGTATCCTTGGTAGAAAGAGCGTTTGAGTATCATACCGACCTTTCCCTTCGAGGGGGGGATTTTATGGTATACTATGGCCTCAGGGTTATATATGACTCCCCGGCCTAACTCGGCCCTCACTCGCAACGCAAACTCCGCTTCGGACCCCTGGACATAGGATGTTCCTCTTCTAGCAAAGCCCAGTCTTTCATTCAATAGGCCTATTTTCTCGAAGACCTCCCTCTTAAAGCTCATGTTTGGCGCGTAAGCGTTGCGGATCTCAGTAATTTCTTCCCGGGCGAATCCCTTTTCGGTAACGCCAACCAGCCAGTATAGCTCTTCAGGAAAATAATCAGGTTTGCCAGAGACCCACACAGGCAATATCTTACCAGCTACCGCGACAGCATCAAACTTATCATGGGTAGCAACAACGTTCTCTAACCACCTTGTCTCAGCGACTGCATCGTCATCGATAAAAGCGATGGCATCGCCCTTTGCCGCTCTAATGCCTGCGTTTCTGGCCGCGGAGACACCCACATTCTCACTAATACCAACAGTCTTGATATTCGCCTGGACATCGTAGACTTTCACGAGCCTTTCGTATAGTTCCTGGTTTCCGTCAACTACTACGATAATCTCCATTTCTTTATGAGTCTGATTCAGCAGGCTGTCAACAGTATCTATTAGATTCTGGAAGTTGTCTAGGCTATGAGTAGGTACTACAATGGATACAAACATGATGGCCTCATCCTTTTGCCGATACCCATGCCCTCATCGAAACCTCTTCCTGATAAGCGTTTGCCCTATCTTGAATCCGTCTTTCAGCGAGCCGAGCTTGGCCTGATTCGGCCTTCTCCGGTAGAGAATGGGTATCTCCGCTATTCGGTAACCTTTCCTGGCGATCTCTGCTAACATGTTGGCTTCAAGCTCGAATCCCACAGCATCTAGCTTCAAGCTCTTTAATACTTCTCCCCTGAAACCCCAGTAACCAGTGCAGGGGTCGCTTACCCCTGTTCGGTATAAGAAATTGGCCAGTAAAGCAAGTAGATGGTTGCCTACCATATTCAACCGGCTCATCGCCCCCTGTTCCCTCTGCCCCTTGAGCCGGGATCCCAGCACAACATCGTATCCCCCCTCCAAGAACTCTAGCATTCGAGGGACATAAGTAGCAGGATAGGTGAAGTCGGCATCTATCATGAATACGAAATCACCACTGACCGCTTCGAAGGCTGTCCTGATCGCCCTGCCTTTCCCTCTGTTTGGTTCGGTGATTACCCGTGCCCCCTTTGCTTCAGCGATCTCCCTGGTCTTATCAGTGCTCCCATTATCAACGACGATGATCTCGGCCCGATAACCCCTCCCTTCTATCTCCTCTATAGGCACCTCATCGATTATTTTTCCGATCGTCTCCTCCTCATTCAGCGCTGGGAAGATTATGGAGACCTCTTTCATCGCACTTCCTCTCATGCTAAGGGTAACTGCATTTTACATAATCTACAGAGAAGCGAGCTATAGCTATGATACCATAAACCTTTCCCACTAGCCACAGGGTGTACTCGTCCACATGGTCAGTGACACATCACCCCCTCTCCGTCCCCGATAGATCGGGATTGGTAGCACTCCGTGCCGTCACTGCGAGTGAAGTGAAGCTCCGAGCCGAAGGTGAAGAGGAAGCAATCTCATCTTATCCCACCTGCCCTTGAGATGTATTTCTGCCCCGGGGCCGAGGCCGTCAGGTCGGCCGACGCTTCGGCCCAGGTTGGCCAACACTTCGGCCCGGGTGGGGGAGACCTCTGCCAGAGGAGAGCCCCCTCTGGACACCCCCTTAGGGGCCTAGCGGTGACGCTGTGGGGTGGGGATGTAGCGAATCTCGCTATAGAGCGTGCTTGAGCACCACGATCTCTGTGGCCACTGGGAGCTGACCGGGTTTAAACTCCACCTCGGAGGCGTCAATCCGCTTCACATTGGCCTTGTTGGCCAGGAAAGGCTCGACATCGCTTACGGGGAAAGTGAGGCACTTGTCCGTTTGATAGTGCATGGGGATAACCACGCGGGGCTGAACTTGATCGGCGACTCGATGGGCTCCAGCAGGGTCAAGGGTAAAGTTACCGGCCATCGGGGTGAGCAGGACATCAACCTCACCGATAGCGGCGAGCTGCTTATCGCTAAGCTGATGCCCCAAGTCGCCAAGGTGACATAACCTTACACCATCCACTGTAAAGCAGAACATGATATTGGGACCCCGCTGGCTGCCGCCGCTATCATCGTGATAGCTTGCTATCCCCGTGAACTCGATGCCTTTTGCTTGATGTCCACCGGCACCACGGATCACCTGAGGGCTGCCAGGAACACCCTTTACATAGTTGTGGTCGGGGTGCTCGTGGCTGACCACCACGATATCGGCCGTCTCCTCTATTTTGCCATAATTAACCCCAAAGGTCCCGGGCTCGAAAGGGTCAGTAATGATCTTGACCCCTTCCTCAGAGGTAATCAAAAAAGCGGAGTGACCAAGCCATTTTACCTTCACTTTAGAAGCCTCCTTCTTTTTCGTACTATTCGATATGCTCTACTACTTGGAAGCTCGCTTTACAGAGCATGCTACGGGTTCATTCTGACGTAGCTTAATGTTCAAAAATTCGAACTTTTCGGTCTGTCTCGTTTAAACTAACCTGGCTCTACAAGACAATCCAGGCTACTTGGTTGCTACCCTTTTCGAGTTTTTTTGAACTTTTCGAAGCGCTTTTTAGAACCGGGGCTTTCTTAGGAAAATCCCCCTTTTGTGAAACCTTTACAAATAGTTCGAAATTTTTCGGCTGTCTCATCCCTATTCATGGGTCAGGATGAGATTGGCCAGGGTTCTCACCGCAACACCGGTTGCCCCCTTCACCAGGTAGGTTCGGTCTTTCTCGGCGTGGGAGGGGCCGGCAATATCCAGATGAACCCAGGGTGTCTCCTCAACAAATTCGGCGAGGAACTGAGCACCAGTGATCGCACCCCCCCATCTGCCCGCGGAGTTCTTGATGTCGGCGATATCGCTCTTGTTCTGCTCCTTATACTCCTCATACATAGGCATCTGCCAGATGTACTCTCCAGCTTCCTCACCCGCCTTGATCACCCTATCCACGAGCTCCTGATTATTGCCGAAGGCGCCGGTGCAGAGGTCGCCCAGCGCGATGTGACAGGCACCGGTCAGCGTAGCAACATCCACCACTGGGGAGAGCCCCAACTTACGAGCATAACAGAGGGCATCGGCCAGAATGAGCCGCCCCTCGGCATCGGTGGTCACCACCTCGATGGTCTTGCCATTTGATGCCTGTACGATGTCTCCCGGCTTGAGTGCTGCGCCGTCGGGGAGGTTCTCCGTCGCCGGCACGAGCGCGGTGACATTAACCTTCGGCCTGAGCTCACCGATGGCGCGCATGGCAGCGATAACGGCAGCGCCGCCGGCCATGTCCCCCTTCATGTCCCCCAGCCCCTCTGAGGGCTTAATGGAGATACCCCCGGAGTCGAAGGTTATCCCCTTGCCTACAAGACCCAAGGGGCTTTTTGCTGGATCGCCACCTTTATAGTTGAGGAGGATGAGCTTTGGTGGCTGCCTGCTTCCCCGGGCCACGCTCAGGAGGGCGCCCATCCCCAGCCGCTCCATATCTGCTTGCTCCAGGATGCGGCACTCAAACCCCCACTCGTCGGCGACTCTTTGGGCCACCTCCGCCATATGAGTGGGGGTCATGTAGTTGGCCGGCTCGTTGGCCATATCACGGGCGAGGTTTGTGGCCTCCGCCATTATTCGCCCCCCGGCGCACCCCCGCTCCAGCGCAGCGAGCTTTTCCTCATCGCGTTCCACGATGAGCAGCTGCTCAATCTCCCCCTCCTCCGCTTCCTTGGTTTGGTGCTTGCGGAAGGTATAAAGACCCAACATAGCGCCCTCTGTCACCGCCTGGGCCGATTTCTCAGCATCGATGCCACCCACGCCAGCGCCGTGGGCAATGGTCGCCACCTGCGTCGCGCCAACCCTCCTTAGGAAGCGGCAGGCCTCGGCAGCAACCCCGCGAATCACGGAGAGAGTTATCTCCTCCTCCTTCCCCAAGCCAGCAACGACCACCCTCTCCGGCGCGATCTTACCCATACTATGAATCAGGGTGATTTCGTTGCGCTTCCCCTTAATCTCCCCCTCAGCGATGAGCTGGGTAATCAGCCCGCCTAGGGCTTTATCCACCGCTGCCGTGGCCCCGCCGGGGTTTTTCACCCCTTCAAAGAGATTCACTATGATGGCACCTAGGGGGAGCCCTGTGATGTCTCCTGATACAACCTTAACCTCCATCTCCTTTTTCGCCCTCCTCGTTGGTTTCGCCTGTTTGAACCTGATTGCAAGTAAGATATCAGTCCAATTTTACTGGAGCAGCCCTCTCATGAATGTCCCGAAACGCCCAAAATTCAACGATTTACCTCACGTGCAATCTTATCGATTACCGGGGTGATGTCGCTAGAGGTATCGACAGCGAAGTGGTTTCGTTGAATGCGCTGCGCCGCGGCGCTCATCCGCCGATAAACCCTCCAGTCAGCCTCCGATTTGTCCTCCGGATCGAGGCGAGAGAGGCGATCCTGGAGTCGCTGGCGCACCAATTCTGGGGGTGCCTCAACACGCACTATAATCAACCTCGCTCCCACGCTGTCGGCAATGTGATAGAGGTGCTCCCGCTGGTGCTCGATCAGGTTTGTGGCGTCAAAGATAAGCG
>SOIC01000141.1 GCA_004377275.1 Dehalococcoidia bacterium | reverse complement strand
GTTACCCATCCCACATCGGCGGTGCACCAGTAGACCGACTCCTCCCTTATATCGAAAACCCACTTATATGCCGAGTGGTTGAACACAAGGTAGCCGCCTGTGCCATGTACTACACCTTTGGGCTTCCCCGTTGTCCCCGAGGTGTAGAGTATATACAGTGGATGAGTAGACTCCATCGGCTCAGGATTAACCATTCTATCAGCATCGTCCAGCAGGGAGGAAAGATAGAAGTCCCTTCCCTCTTTCATGGGAACCTTCTCCCCGGTTCTTCTAACCACAACTATCTTCTCCACGGATGGCGATAGTTTAACCGCCTCATCGACTATCTCCTTGAGCGCCAGGATCTTGCCGCGGCGATATGCCCCATCAGCGGTGATGAGAACTTTCGCCTGTATATCGTTGACCCTGTCCGCTATCGCCTGAGCGCTGAATCCGGAGAAGATCACCGTATGCACAGCCCCTATTCGGGCGCAGGCGAGCATGAAAATAGGCAGTTCAGGGACCATGGAAAGATAAATTGCAACCCGGTCTCCTTTCTTGACCCCAAGCTTCTGCAGTATCGAGGCGAAACGGTTGACTTCCCGGAAGAGGGTGGAATAGCTCAGTACCCTTGTCTCCCCGGTTTCCCCCTCCCAGTATATCGCTACCTTGCTCTTCCGCCATGTCTGTACATGGCGGTCAACACACTGATAGCAGGCGTTGAGCCTGCCTCCGACAAACCACCGCGCGTAGGGTGGATCCCAATCAAGGACTCGGTCCCAGGTCTTGTACCAGTCCAGTTGTCGCGCCTCCTCGGCCCAGAACCTCTCAGGGTCCTGTAACGAGCGCTGATGAATTTCCGCATAGCGCTTTGATGGCCACATACGCGAGCCTGTAGGTAGAGAGCTTGCACTGTCCGATCCGCGATCATCAACCATGTGCTTCCTCCATCTTCATTTCTCTTCCTGCGTTATTCAAATTGCGTATCACAAGGACAAGCACTACGCCAAGAAATGCACTCGAATCTATTCACTGCCAATGGTGTAGCTGATGCTGCCCGGTCAGGCCTGACTTTCAGCTTCCAGTTCCATTTCCCCGGGCTGCTTACTGGAGAAATCAAACTCGCGTCTCTTCCTGGAATTGAGCCCCCGTTCCAGGTCCTCCTCCTTAAGATGATGGCCGAATAGGACAGCACTCAAGTTCTCTTCCCTGTATTTAAGGGGGAGCACGTTGGCCAACTCCTCTTCAGATACTTCAACATCTACCAGGGCCATTAAGCGTCCCAGGGCGATCATGTTGCCGAAGACCTCTCTGCCGAATTGCTCTATTCCCAGCTTGCTGAAGGGGATTTCCTCATCGGTGCAGAGTCCCGTCTGGCACACGGTCTTTACTGCGTGAAGTCCCTCTGCCTTGTTGGAGAGTTTGAGCAGGATGTCGGCATCCTCAACCACCGGGTTGGCGATGGGCTCTTTATCAAAGACAAGGTAGGCCACGCTCATGGCACCTCTCACTGACGAGTCGTAATCATACAGCAGGCTTACCTCGTAACCGAGGTTGGCCAGCAGTGTTGCCAGGCTATGTGATATCACCCGCACTCCCTGGCCGCCCTCCCCCGAAATGATGATCTTTCCCATTGGTGACTCCTTTCTATCCCTGGCGGACGATGCCGATTTCATCGGGGCCCAGGGTCTCGGCTCCGTCAGGGGCCCTTTTGTATGTTCTGCGGAAGTGCTGCAGCATTTCGTATGCGGAGTTGAACCCCAGCCTGCGCCCATTGTTCTCGATGCAATGGCAGGTGATATCCACAAAGGCAAACCCGGGCCAGGCAATCGCTTCTTTGATACAGTTGCGGAGGTGGAGTTGATGGTATACCGTTGTCTTGGCGTAGAAATACCTGGCGCCGGCCTTCATCAGGTTTTGCAGATTTACCGGGTCATAGGTGGCGCCGGCAGGGGTACTCACCGTTTTGGTGTTGCGGGGTGTTGTCGGCCCTGCCTGACCTCCGGTGAGGCCGTAGACATTATTGTTGTTGCAGAGCACGGTCAGGTCCGGGTTGCGCCTGGCGGCATGGAGCAGGTGGTTGCCGCCAATACTGGCAAGATCGCCGTCTCCGGAGACCACGATCACCTTGAGGTCCGGGCTCACCAGCTTAACCGCCTCGGCCACTGGCAGGGTGCGGCCGTGCAGGGTATATATGCCATCGACATTCATGTAGCCGGCAAGCCTGCCGGTGCAGCCCACCCCGGAAATAACTGTGCTGTTGGTATGGTTAAGTCCGAGTCCATCCATCACCATCGCTAACTGGATCATTATCTGGCCAAGCCCACAGCCAGGACACCAACTGGTGGGTAAACGGTCCAGTTTAATAAGGTCCTTGAACATCACGGCACCTCCACGTTAAGCTTTTCCCTCAAGCCTTGCTTGGCCAGCTCCAGGTTAATCCTCCCGCCGAGCAGCGGTATGTGGATCACGTCCCTCTTGAGTTCACGCTCCACCAGACAGGCATACTGGCCGTCGTTGGCTTCGATGACCGCGATCTTTTCGTAGCCCTGAGCATGGCTACGAAGCTCATCTCCGAGCATGGGGAACATGCGTATCGGCCGAAATAGCGCGAAGGTGGAACCGAGCGGGGCAACCACCCGCGATACGATACCGTATGAAATGAGTAGCGTATCGCTCGCCTGGTTTCCGCTGAACTCATAGTCACTGTAGCCGGTTGCCACCTTTTCATGTCGGGCCTTGACTTTGTTGAGCCATTCGCGGTACACCCCCGCATCGGCAGTTCGCGGGTTGCCTGCATCATCGTGAGTCAGGCCGGTAAAAAACCGCTTGCCGGTCCCCAGAGGTGGCCTGGTGCGCGGGACAACCTCTACCTCAATGACATCGAGGTCGACCACCTCGTTGAGATGCCCCACGAAGGCGTCGCTGAGCAGGATAACGGGTGACAGTGATTCTTCCGCGGCGTTAAACGCGGTGATGGCATAACGATAGCACTCCTCAACGGAGTTGGGATAGAAAGCCAGGGGATAGTAGTCACCGCTGCTGCCATAGTTTGTCTGCACAATATCCTGCTGCGCTG